>JBDTUE010000093.1:0-14749 GCA_040007895.1 Saprospiraceae bacterium
TTTCCAATAAAATTCCAGCCATGGACATCATCGATATATCCATTATGATCATCATCTATACCATTGCCGGCTATTTCTTTTGGATTGACCCAAATATTTTGTTTTAGATCTTCATGATTTACATCAACTCCACCATCAATTACAGCTACAATAACTTCGAAACCCGGTTTGTTTTTTAGAAAATTTTTATATACATCATTGATCGAAGTGCCTGGTCTTTTGGAATTAGAACCTTCTAATTGCCAACCTTTAAGTTCATCCCCCTGGGCTTGAACCAGGCAGGTACATACTACAAAAAGGACACTGAAAGTGAAGATTTTTTTAAACATAATACAAAGAACCATTAATTCATGGCATGGATTGAATAATTGCAATTTTTTAACATAAAATTCACCTGAAATGGGTGATTTATTTAATTTAGATGGTTATACCCAAATTAGATGATTTAGCTTTGTATTTAGATTTAAGAAATATCCCATGAGGTTTTGGACAACTTGTATAATTTTTATCCTCTATTTGACTGAGGTCTCAGGTCAGGATATTCAAATAGGAGCGATTGGTGGAATGACTCTTTTCCAGGGTGATTATCCATCTTACCGATTTAAAGATACATTCACTGTCCTTGCAAATCCAGGGTTTGGCTTTTTTATAAGAAAACCAATCAATGAAAGACTTAGCATTAAAGGTTCTTTTTACCTCACCTCTTTTGAAGGTGATGATGCGCTCGATCCCAATTTAGCAGGATTGCGTACGCCATCTTCTTTTAAGTACCCTGCGGGTGAATTATTAATTACAGCCGAATATGCACCGATACATTTTGAACTGGCATCGCGTCCGGTAGATATTTATGGATTAGGAGGTGTAGGATTTTCTAAAACCACATTTAAAAACAGTGTTATCGATGATGATTGTCCCATTGTAAATCTCGTATTGCCTTTAGGGTTAGGGATTAGATCTAAAATTTCCGACCTGTTGACTCTTTCCATTCAATTTGAATATGTTCAAGCACTCAATGATTGCCTTGATGGATATAAAGGGCTCTCTAAAACAAATGATGTTTATTCTTCACTAAAACTGGGACTTTCATACGGTCTCAGCGCTACTGGCAGTTCATCAAACGGCAAAATGATAGGTTGCCCCACATTTTAATCTTTTTTGTTTAAATAGACTGATCTTTGTCACAAGCGAAATATCGCTGTACTAATGGATTATAGATCGCCATATGATGTATTACGTGAATACTGGGGGTATGATACTTTCAGGATAAGACAAGAACACATCATCAAATCAGTCCTTGATGGTCATGATACACTGGCACTGCTGCCTACCGGCGGTGGCAAATCTATTTGTTACCAGGTACCGGCCTTATGTAAAAAAGGATTATGCCTTGTTTTTTCTCCATTGATTTCGCTGATGAATGACCAGGTTCAACAGTTGAAGAACAGGGGTATTGAAGCGGAACTTCTGCATTCAGGGCTTTCAAACAGAGATGTCGAAAGGATATTGGATAACTGTAGTTACGGCCAGACCAAATTATTATATATTTCTCCGGAACGGTTATCATCCGAGAAAGCAGTTGCAAGATTGATTCGAATGAATATCAATCTAATTGCAGTCGACGAAGCACATTGTATCAGTCAATGGGGATATGACTTCAGGCCTTCGTATCTTGAAATAGCAAGAATAAGGGACTGGATGCCTGGTGTTCCTATTCTTGCTCTGACAGCTACTGCAACAGAAGAAGTTGTAGAGGACATTCAGAAAAAACTTCTTTTTACTAAACAAGAAGTAATAAAATCAAGCTTTGCCCGAAGTAATTTGTCTTATGTCGTGTTGAAGGAAGAGGATAAAATGGATAAGATGCTTACCATTTTTCAAAAATCACCCGGTTGTGGTATTGTGTATGTAAGAAATCGTAAATCAGCCAAACTGTGCAGTGATTACCTGGTGGAACATGGTTTGACAAGCACGTTTTATCATGCCGGCCTGAGCCAGGATGAACGACTCGAACGGGAATCAGCCTGGAAAACTAATGTAGTAAGGATTATCTGTGCTACCAATGCATTTGGAATGGGTATTGATAAGCCGGATGTACGCAATGTCATTCATCTGGACTTGCCCAATAGTATGGAAGCATATTTCCAGGAAGCGGGTAGGGCAGGAAGAGATGGTTTAAAAGCATATGCCATCGCGTTGATAGGTCCGGCTGATAAAAACCTGATGGTTTCAAGGTTTGAGGCTAATTTTCCAGACCTTGAATATATCCAGCAACTTTATAAAACATTAAGTGTTCATTATCAAATCGCGACCGGAAGTATTATAGAACAGGCATTTAATTTTGATCTGATTTCATTTTGTGAAAAGTACCGGTTAGATATTTTACCTACTATTGAGGCTTTAAGGGTATTGGAGCATGCAGGACATATCATCATGAATGACTCCGTCTATCAACCTTCTGAACTCCAGGTATTAGCTGACAGAGATACGCTGTACAGATACCAGGTCAAACATGCAGAGGAGGATGTTTTACTGAAAGCAATTCTAAGGTCCTACGAAGGTGTTTTTTTTAATCCGGTACGGATATCAGAATACAAACTTGGAAGATTGTTAGAACTCAATGAGGATGATATCGTCTATTTTCTGCAGAGTTTACATCAGGCAGGCATCATTTATTATCACCAGAAATCGGACCAGGCTAAATTATTTTTTAAGGGTGAACGAATTAAAAGTAATACACTGTCTATTGATCAACAATGGTATTCCTTCCGCAAAAACAGAGCTTTGCAGCAAATACAGTGCATCTGGAATTATGTAGAAGACGAGCACTGCAGGAGTGCATTTATGCAAAATTATTTTGGTGAACGGGATGTTGAAACTTGTGGTATCTGTGATCTTTGTCTAAAAAGAAAAAAAGAATCAGAAATCTTAGCGGGGAAATATAAAAACCAATTGTTAGACATATTGAAGATTCAAAGTCCGATTAGAATCAGGGATCTGGTCAATAAATTTTCCATGATCCATAAAGAACAAATTATGGATATATTACAAATCCTCGAAAGTGAACGGTTATTAAAAATCGATCACGAGTTAATCACCCTGGAGAGAGGTTAATATTATTTCATCTTCTCTGTCTACATTTGATCAGTGAATTCCATCGCCATCTACCTCTCCAATGATATTAGTTCAGATCAACGGATGCAACGCATTGGAAAGACTCTGGCTCACATCGGATGGTCGGTCCGATTAATAGGGATAGTAAATAAACAATCCTTAGAATACATTCCTGAAGATTATTCGGTTCATCGATTTTTTATTCGTCCTCAGAAGGGCATTTTTTTTTATGCGGTATTAAATCTTCGATTTTTTTTAGATGCTCTCTTCTCGAAAGCTGATGTACTCTGGTCGGTAGATTTAGATACCCTACCTGCTATTCGTTCAGCAGCATGGCTTCGCAATAAACCACTCGTGTGGGATTGTCATGAAATCTTTACGGCTATGCCGGAATTGTTTGACAAACGGTTTGTAAGAAATGTATGGAAATCGATTGAAATTTTTTTTGCACCGGGATTGAAACACATCCTAACAGTTACGACTGGTGTTGGAGATTTTTTACGGAAAGAATATGGATTAAATCCTTTAGTCATTCATAATTATCCTGCTGCATACCCGGATGTATATAGCCCGGAAGAAAAATTTAATTCCAGGATTTTATTATTTCAGGGAGCCTTAAATCACGGCCGTGGTCTGGATACGATGATTAGAACAATGGTCAAGCTGGACTCATCCTTTATATTAAAAATAGCCGGCAAAGGACCATTGATGAATGAAATGGAGCAGTTAGTCCAAGAACTTCAGTTGCAGGAGAGAGTTATTTTCCTTGGTCAATTAACTCCGTTGGAGTTAAAAATTCTCACCCCTCAGGTATTTTTAGGTATCAGTTTATTGGATGCGCAACATGAAAATTCTATGGTTTCATTGGCGAATAAGAATCTGGATTATATTATGGCCGGAGTTCCGGCTATTACTATGGATTTTCCGGAATATCGTTTGATTAATGATAAGTGGGAAGTGGCGATTCTTTTAAAAGAACCTACTTCAGAATTTTTAAAACAAGCTATTGGACAGTTGACTAATAATTTTGAACGCTATCATCATCTATATCTGGCATGTACCGAAGCAAGAGAAGTATTGAATTGGGAAAATGAATGTATTAAGTTGATTCGATTTATGGAACGATTTAAGTAAGGGCTTTTTTTGTTATCACCTTTCACGATATTCACCTATAAAAAATGAAATAATGTTTAGGACATAAGCAAGTAAGATCAGATCGGGTTTGAGATTATCATTTCTCGAGGAGAAAAATAATTTGCTAAGCGTAAACAAAGATCTGACCTTCAAGAAATAAGGAAGCATACCCTCCAATAAACACTCTGTCTCCCTGTAAAGAACAATATAAATCACCTCCCCTCAAGGAAACTTGTTTTGCAGTTAATGTATTTCTACCTAATAACAAAGCCCAGTAAGGTGTAAGAGTGGTGTGTGCGCTTCCTGTGACTGGATCTTCATCAATTCCACTTTGAGGAAAAAAACACCTTGAAACGAAATCAACAGTATCTCCCGGCGCGGTTACAATCAAGCCCCTTGACGGCAATTGTTTGATTAATGAAAAATCGGGAATAATACTTTTAAGCGCATTTTCGCTTACAACTCTTGCCAGGTAATCTGATTTCCCTTTAATAAAATCCAGGATCTGGCAATGAATTGCAGTCTCTACATAGGCAGGACAATCTACAGATATATACTGATCTACTGGAAAATCAAGCACTAATCGTCCATCGGATTCACGAGTTACATACAATGGTCCGCTTCGGGAATTAAATTTGATACGATCTCCTTTTACAGTATGAGTATAAAATAAAATAAAAGCTGCAGCCAAGGTAGCGTGTCCGCAAAGATCAACTTCTATTGTAGGTGTAAACCAACGAATATGAAAATCATGATCATGATGCCAGATATAGGCTGTTTCCGCTAAATTGTTTTCAGCAGCTATGCATTGAAGTGTGTGATCCGGTAAATCTTCTTTCATCATGCACACTGCAGCCGGATTCCCTTTAAATGGTTGTGACGAAAATGCATCTACCTGATATATAGGTATGGTATATCTTGTCATTTAACCGCCTTGATAAGTTTTAGTAAAACCGCCAGATCTTCCAGAGTAGTTTGCACATTCATGAGGCTGGTCCTTAAATATATTTTATGATCGATACTAGTTTGAACTATATAGTATTGACCTGATTCATTTATTCTGGTTCGTATTTCCAGGTTTAGTTGATTGAATTGACCAGGATTTGTATTCGAAGGAGTATATCTGAAACAAACGATATTGGATTGAGGATAAGTAGCTAATTCGAATTCGTTATCTGCCATGATGATATCGGCAAATTTGCGGGCGAGTTCATATCGGTAATCGACATCTGCTCCTAATCGTTCTAAACCTAATTGGTGGATTAATGTATAGGCTTTTAAAACCATCATCGTCTTGGTACACTCAAAGGTGCGTTTGCCCAATTGATACCATTCCTGCTCATGATCTTCATATAAATACTGAGCCCCTTGAGCAAACGTCTGATGCGAAGCACCCGATGATTTGTACAATAGAGCAGTACATAATACAGAGGTTTGTAATAATTTATGAAAATCAAGGGTCATAGAATCAGCCATCTCAAGTCCCTGGACCAGGTGATTATATTTTTTACTCAGGATTACTGCTCCGCCATGGGCGCCATCCACATGAAACCATATATTATGTAGTTTACAAAACTTTCCAATGGTTTCCAGATCATCATAAGATCCTGTTCCGGTACTGGCAGCATTACCTACAAAAGCAAATATTTTTTTTCCTTGCTGTAATGCTTTGTTATAAATTTCATTGATGCTTTCTACATCCAATTGAAATTTTTTATTAACCGGAATAGTAATGATAGCGTCATTTCCCAAGCCCATAATCTTTATGGCCCGGGCTATACAATAATGAGCTTCGGAAGAGACCATTACAGCATATGAAGTCGATTGATGTCCTTGATCCCAATAAGATCCTGCTGAACAGACCTGTCTCGCTGTTAATAATGCGGTGAGGTTAGCTAATGTTCCTCCGGAAGTAAAAAAGCCGGTGCTTTGATCCTGCCATCCAATGATTTTGGTCAAACAGGAACAAACAGCACGTTCCATTGCCACAGAGACTTGCCCCATTTCATACACTGCCATTCCATTATTCAAAAGACTTGCGACTGTATCAGCCAATATACTCAATGGTTGAGCTACTGCGACCTGGTGCCCAATGTAACCTGGATGATGTAAATGAATAGATTGATGGATTATTTGTTCGAATAATGCGTCAGGAGTGAGTGTGGGTTCATTTAATTCTTGTTGCCAGTTTGCATAAGATTTTTCCGGTGATTTATAAGCTGTAACCGGGATGGTTGAATGGCTACACTGATCAAGGTAATTAGCAATAAAATCAATCAGTTGATGACCATGGATTCTGAATTGATCAATGGAAGACGGAATATCGGTCAACTAAACTTTATTGAAAAATTGAACAGAATCAATAGCTGTCATCATCGGCAAATGAATTTTCTGCATTTTCAATTTCATCCAATGAGACATCACCTCCGGTTTCTTCTGCTTCGTCGCCATCTGTAAACAGATCATCTTCTTCAGCTACTGGAGCGTCCACTTCCAATTCTGCTTCAATTTCGTCCTCACCCTGAACAGGTTTAGCTTTTTTCTCCACCATCTTAATAAGATAATAGATTTCATCTGTCTCAAAAGGAATCGCAGAAACCCGTTTGCCATCTCTGTCAAAGAATGAGATCATGGCTCCATCGAATCCATCGGGGTAAGCCGCATGCATCAGTTTAACCAGTTCTGGTGAAAGATTTTCATAGCCTTTAACCACTCTTTTTTTATTTGCCTTGTTTTCTTCTTTTTTCTTCATAAAAGAAAAGTTGAATTATTTGATGTTATTAAAATTTACTAAACACCGACAAATTTATACGGAGTTCTGATTCAAACTTATATTTTTTCAATTAAATTTTGAAAAAAAAATTAACAGGTGCATTAAGGAAAAATGACTTTCTTCGCCAAGGGATGTAATTTTACCTTAAACGATTTGGATTTAAGTACCACATATAGGAATATATTCAAGATTTCGGCTCCTATCATGATTGGTGGTGCCTCTCAAAATGTAATAGCGCTCACAGACAGTATTTTTTTATATCACTATGACCAGCTCATGTTTGCCGCGATGGGCTTTGTTGGAGTTTATTATTTGATCATTGCAGCCATTGGATATGGATTTTCCCGGGGAGGACAAATATTAATTGCCCGCAAGATGGGTGAGAAAAATAAGGTGGCTATCGGTCAAATCATGCATATGATGTTGATATTTGAACTGACGATGGCCTTTGTCATGTTTTTGTTTATGCGATATGGCAGTGAGTGGCTGTTTTCAAGACTTGCTAATTCAAATACGATCATCCATCATAGTTTAGAATATATTAAATACAGGTCGTTAGGTGTTTTTGCCAGTTATATTGGCGTAGTATTTATTTCTTTATATGCCGGCGTTGCACGCACTTCCATTATAGCCTATCAGACGATCGTATTGATTGTCATTAACCTGATCCTTAATTATGGATTTATTTTCGGTCATCTTGGATTACCGGCTATGGGAATTGCCGGTGCAGGCCTGGCTAGTTCCATTGCGGAGATCGTCGCAGTCATTGTTTTTGCAATATTTATTTTCATCGATAACAAAAAATATCAGTACCACCTATTTGAATTACATCCCCTCAACTGGGTCATAATAAAGAGGATCATCCAGGTATCCGTTCCTTTTGTGATACAGTCTATCGTAGGACTGGGTTCCTCCTTTTTATTGTTTTCCTGGATAGAAAATATGGGAGAAAAACAGCTTGCCATTTCTAATCTTGCAAGAGTGGTATACCTAATCCTAAGTGTACCGATTTGGGGATACTCAGCCGGTATTCAGACCTTAGTCAGTGGTTATATTGGAAAATTAAGAATCAAAGCTGTAATACCAATTATCTGGAAAACAGCTAAACTTTCACTTATTACGACCGCGATCATTGCAGTTCCTTTCCTTTTATTTCCTGAATATCTTTTTTATCCCATATTGGGAGCCGATAATATGCAATTGGTATATGATGCCAAACCGATCTTTAATATAGTCATGGTCCTATTATTAATGTTTTCTGTAGCAACTATTTTTTTTAATGGACTTAGTGGTACTGGTGCTTCATTTCAGGCTCTCGGAATACAAACATTGTGTACAGTCTCTTATTTAATTTGTGCTTTTTATTTCATTAAAATCAGACATTTAAGCCTGGCATGGGCATGGAGCTCAGAGATGTTGTATTGGGTTTTAATTTTGATGACTTCCCTTTATGCATTGTATGGACACAAATGGAAAAGTATCTTTGACTGATCGTAATACTAATATATTGAGTTTTTAATTCCCAGTTATGGTACCATCCAGATATGAATCAAGAGGAGTCTCCAGTGATAAATTGGATGTACAAAGGGCAATCCGGCATCTGGATAAAGGTTTATTTAAAAATACGTTTTGTAAAGTACTTCAGGATCCATTCTCATTAAATCCTGAAGATGCGATTATTTTACATGCAGACACTGCCGGTACTAAAACGGTGCTTGCTTATTTGTATTGGCGGGAAACCGGTGATACCTCTATATGGAAAGGAATTGCCCAGGATGCGCTCGTAATGAATACAGATGATATGGCATGTTCTGGGGCTACAGGGCCTTACGTAATTTCGAACACTATATTGAGAAATAAAATGCTGGTACCGGCAGAGGTGCTGGAAGCGATCATTGAAGGAACCGTTGAATTTATAGATCAAATGAGAGCTCAGGGTATCATATTACATCATGCCGGAGGCGAAACTGCTGACGTAGGAGATGTAATGAGAACTATTGATGTGGGTTTTACGGCGTATACTCAAATAAATACATCGCGTGTATTTGAAAATAATATTCAACCGGGAGATTTGATTCTTGGGTTTGGGTCTTTTGGACAGACGATATATGAAACGACCTATAACAGCGGGATTGGTTGCAATGGATTGACCAGCGCCCGTCACGATGTACTTTCTGCTCATTACAGCGAGACGTATCCTGAATCTTTTGATCCGTCTATTGAGCCATCCTTGGTGTATAGTGGAAAATACAGGCTCAATGAATGGTTTGAATCATCCGGTCAGTCCTATGAAATAGGTCAATTATTATTATCTCCTACGCGCACTTTCCTTCCGTTACTCCATGAAGTGTTTTCACAAGATACCTCTGGAGTACATGGTATAATACATAATACAGGTGGTGCACATAGTAAAGTACTTAAATTCACTGAAGGTGTTACTGTCGTCAAAGACAATCTATTGCCACCTCCTCCGGTATTTAAATTAATTCAGGAATGTTCTGGTGCCTCCCAGGAAGAAATGTTTAAGGTATTTAATATGGGTACACGCCTTGAAATGTACGGTACCAGAGAATCGTTACTTCAAATCTCTGAGATTGCTAATCGGTTAAACATACCCAATCAATTTATCGGTAGAGTAGAATCCGGTAAAGATGGTAAGGCAACAGTTCAAATTACAGCCCAAAACCATTCCTGGGAGTATCACACCTAACGGAAAGACAATTTAGTTAAACCTTGTCTTTTGGATCTTCGGCCGTTTTTTCTTCGGTTGGTTTGACATCATCACTTTTAGCGAGATCGTCTAATTTATCACTGGCTTTATCCCATACTTCTTCAGCTTTATCAGCTAGTTTACCACCTAATTCTTTAGCATTCTCTACAAGGTCGTGAGCGGTCTCTTTGGCTGAGTGCATCATGTTTTGAACTTTTGGATCTTGCATGATATCATCCGCTTTATCTTTAGCCTGATCCCACACATCATCAGCTTTATCTGCGACTTTATGACCAAATTCTTTTGCGTCTTCGATCAATCCATCTGCCTTTTCTTTGGCTTTGTGTAACGCTGCCTGTACTTTGGGATCTTCCATTATATCTTCAGCTTTGTCCGCAATTTGAGTTCCTACTTGTTTTGCTTTTCCAAATAGATTATTAAAAAATTCTTTGATCATATAAATTAATTTTTGTTAAAATTACAAATCTGATTTGACATATGTTAAAAAATCAGCATTTAATAGTCAGACTTGTTTAATAAGCTATCTGATTTTAATACGAAAGAGCAAGCGCTAAAAGATAATGGTCGAACTGTTTCCCATCAATTTTGAAGATTTAAAATTTAATAGAAATCTTTAGTTCAACCTCATATCACCAAATTTGATAATGACTTACCTTTAATCCCGTGACCAATAAAGAAATAGCTTTATCCTTTGATCTGCTAGCCAGAATCATGGAATTGCATAATGAAAATCCATTCAAAATCAAATCCTATCAGAATGCTTACTTAAATCTTCGCAAACTGGATAAACCACTGGCGCAATACACTTTTGAAGAATTATTAGAGATTAAAGGAATAGGGGATGCCATAGCTGAAAAAATTCAAAGCCTTGCTACAACGGGTAGCATGCCAACCCTGGAAAAATATATTTCTATAACCCCCAAAGGAGTAGTAGATATGCTTCGCATCAATGGTTTAGGACCTAAGAAAGTGGCTATACTTTGGAAAGAACATGAGATTACTTCAGCAGGTGAATTGTTATATGCCTGTAATGAAAATCGATTGGTCGAATGGAAAGGATTTGGATCTAAAACCCAGGATAGCATTATTCAAGCCATCGGGTTTCTTCAATCTAATGAAGGAAAATATCTGCATACGACCGTTAATCATCACGCTCAACAGATCATAAGCCTTATTAAGAAACATAACCCGGAAGCAAATACCGAAATAGTAGGTTCATTGCGCAGAGGCCATTCAGTAATTCACGGACTTGAACTCGTAACAACGGCCAATTCCTCAGACCTTGAACAAATAGAAGGCCCTGAAACATTGACCTGGAATCACAAGAATGAAAATGAATTTGCGGGAATATGGATGGACTTTTTACCAACTAAAATTACGATCAGTAATTCAAGTTCATTTGTAAAAGATGTTTTCATTCAAACCGGACCAACCAGCTTTGTATCTCAATTTATATTGCCTGAACAAATATTAGAACAGGATGATGCACTACTTAAAGCACTGCATATTCCTGCCATTACACCTGAACTCCGTGAAATTCCTGATATCCGTCAATGGCCAATAACCAAAATCAATGATTTAATTACTACTGATAAAATCAAAGGGATTATTCATGCTCACTCGACTTACAGCGATGGGATCCATAGTCTAAAAGAAATGGCAACGAATACCCAAAAGGGTGGCTTTGAATATTTAGTGATTACGGACCACTCTAAAGCGGCGGTATATGCCAGGGGGTTGACGGAAGAAAAACTATATGCACAGTGGGAAGAAATAGACAGTTTGAATAAATCGTTGAAGGGGTTCAGAATCCTAAAGGGGATAGAATGTGATATTCTTCCGAATGGAGACCTCGATTACAATGAAGAAATTTTATCCCGGTTTGAAGTAGTGATAGCAAGTATTCATATTGCATTCCAAATGGATATGGATAAAGCCACCAATAGAATCATCAGAGCCATTGAAAACCCTCATACCAATATCATCGGGCATCCAACAGGACGGCTAATTTTGACCCGGGAAGGATATCCGCTTGATTTCGTTCGGATCATTGATGCCTGCAAAGCCAATCAGGTTGCCATAGAACTTAATGCAAATCCACAACGGCTTGATGTAGACTATACCCATATTCAAGCTTGTATGGACAAAGGAGTACTCATTAGTATTAATCCGGATGCTCATAATCAGTCCGCCATTCATGATATCAAATATGGAGTGGTCGCTGCCCGAAGGGGAAAGCTGGAACAGGCTTATTGTCTTAATGTAAAAACGGCTGCTGAATTATTAGAGTTCTGTAAATAGCGTATTCAATTTATTTGGACGAGTATCGGATCGCTATAAATAAAAAAGCGTTCAAAGGCAATCAGAATTTATAAATGAAAATAATAACCAAAATATTCACTCAAAATTCTTTAAGCCTTTGAACGCAAATTAGCGTTTTCAATAAGTGATCCCGATCAGATTCAGAATCCTATCATAGAATCTAATTTACAGACCTGGAAAACTCATAAGTAAATAAATCACAGCAAGGCTCTGTCAAAACCAAATTGTCTTTATTCAATTCTATTTTTTTAGCCGAGATGTTGAGGAAAAAATCAGCAGCAGTCGGAGTGCTCGTTATCTTAAATGAGTCAGCTTGTGCTGTTGAAGGAACCAGGGTATAATCTCCCGTAAAGATGACGGACTTATCTTTTAATAAATCAAACGTAGTTTCATTAATCCTCATCGCATCAAATTTAGCAGGATATCCTTGACCAGCTAGTCCACCGGTTACAGCTAATAGATTCCATGTGCCTTTAAAACCTGTAGCATCGTCAGTGACGGCAGATTTTTCGCAGCTTGCCCAGGCTAAACAAGCGATAGCTAATATAAATATTGTGTTTTTCATATTATTAGAGACGGTGGAAGACTATAAAGAGTTGGCAGATACTATTGATTTTAACATTTATTTACCTCTCCTTAAAAAAAGGTAAAATTTGACTCTAAGTCTTGCCAGGAACTAATTTGGTGGCGGGAGGCCCTATGATCGTTGTGCTTTTCCATTGATCAGCATAATCGAGAGCTAGATTGCACAAAGTCCGGATTCCGGTTTTCATACCTTTATCATCTACATAAAAATCAGGAGTATGATGGGATGGAGCTTTGTTTATATCTGTTCCTTCCGGAGTACCTCCTACAAATAAAAATAAGCCCGGCACTTTTAAGGCATACATAGAAAAGTCTTCAGCTCCTGTTACAGCTTTGACTAGTTCTGTGTTTTTTTCTCCGATTACCCGTTGGATAGTGGGTAACATTTTAGAAGTGAGCGCTGGGTCATTATAAGTTACAGGATAACCGCGGGTAATTTGTACTTCAGCCACTGCTCCAAGACTTTCTGCAATTTTAGTAGCTGTTAAGATTATTTTCTGATGAATTATACTCTGCATCCCTGTATCCAGAGTTCGGATTGTTCCGGTCAACTCCGCTTCTTCCGGGATGATATTATTCCTAACCCCTGAATGAAAAGTGGCCACTGTTATCACCGCAGCTTCTTTGGTTAGTTCTACCTGCCTGCTTACAATATTCTGTAGTGCCATTACTATTTCAGAACCTACCAGCACAGGATCTACACTTTTCCAGGGAGTAGAACCATGAGATTGGACTCCTTTTATTTTTATTTTTAACCCATCTGCCGCTGCCATAAAACCACCGGGCTTGTATTGAATATGACCAACCTGAGCGCCACTCCAGACATGTAAACCAAATGCTACATCCACCTTTGGATTTTCCATTAACCCTTCTTTAATCAATAATGCTGCACCACCTTCTTCTCCTGCAGGGGCCCCTTCCTCTGCCGGCTGAAATACTAGTTTAATATTTCCTTTGATTTGATCTTTCATAGCATATAATATCTTGGCAGTTCCAAGGAGCATAGAAATATGGGTATCGTGACCGCACGCATGCATGACACCTACAGACATCCCATTATACATCGATTTATTGACCGATTTCCAGGGAAGATCTACCCGTTCAGTAACCGGAAGCGCATCGATATCGGCTCGTAATAAAACCGTTGGTCCGGGTTTGCCTCCCCGGATCAAACCTACGACTCCTGTCTTGGCGATGCCCGTTTGTGTTTCTATTCCTATCGATTTAAGAATTTCGGCGATATGTTCGCTGGTTTTAAATTCCCGATTACCTAATTCAGCATTTTGATGAAACCAATGCCTCATCTCAATAATTTGTGCATCGATATCATCAGCCATCTTGTCCACCATCATTCTTGGATCAGGCGCCACAGTTACCGCATTTTTTGTTTTTGTTTTAGACTTTGATTGTCCTATGAGGCTTGCTGATAATAACAGAGAGACAAAAAGAATTATTGGTTTCATCATGATCGTTATATTTATATGCGCTAAATATAAGCATTCATGAAGTTTTGTGAGATAGAATTCGGAACCCCGGACTTTGACGAAGCCGTAAAACTACGCTATAGAGTTTTGAAAGAACCGCTTGGAATTGACTTTACTGCTGAACAATTAGCAGAAGAATTTGATCAAATTCATCTTGCTGCTTTTACAGAAGGATATTCGCTTTGTGCTTATCTTTTACTTACGCCACATACTGAAAAGACGATTCAAATGCGACAGGTTGCTGTCGAACCAGCCTTGCAAAAAAAAGGAATTGGTAAAAACCTTGTAGCATATAGTGAATCGTGGTGTATACAACACGGTTATAATGAAATGATTTTACACGCAAGAGATACATCGGTCCCGTTTTATTTAAAGCTGGGCTATAAAAAATCAGGAAAACCATTTGAAGAAGTAGGTTTGGACCATTGGTTGATGAAAAAGACAATTTAATGTAGAATGAAGGATGTACGATGTACAATGGACGATGTATAATTTGACAATTGACAATTGACAATTTGGCGATTAGCAGTTTAGCTCGTCGATCGTAACTTGAGGCTTGAGACAATTTTACAAATAAAAGAAATAATAAAAAATGGATAGTTTAAATGT
>JBDTUE010000094.1:0-14573 GCA_040007895.1 Saprospiraceae bacterium
GATTTCGGATTTCGGATTTGCGATTTCGGAACCTATTTAGTTAATCCCCGAAATCCAAAATCTGACATCCGAAATAGAATCTCATTCGCTAATTTTGTCAATCCATTTAAACGGACTTAATCCTTTAAGGTTAATCAAAAATGTACATTTCTTGAGATATGTATTGTGTGTTCCATACAAATCTGAATCGGAAAGAGTCTTTCGCTCTACTAGGGGGAAATTGATTTCTATTATATTTTTTAAAAGCGTCAGACTGACTCCAGTAGAATAAAGCCATTGAAGTTTATTGTCAACAGTAGATGGGTATACTGCAAATTGAACGTAAGGCCTGATCGGTAAAGGCCCGGGAAGCATCGTTCGATAAGAAGTCGCCAGCATCCAGCGGTTGGAACCAGGCCAACGGCCAAGACTATAAAATCCTGCATCTTTTTCAAATATTTGCTGACTGGTCCTTCCATCAGTTTCACTACGGCCAAGTAGAAATTCATCCAGTTTATAATCATTTTGCAAGAAGCCATTACCGGTAAGGCCATTCACCTGGAACAAACTATTTATTTTAAGACTCGAATTGGTATACATGAATCCTGCAAATAATCTCCATTCACCGGATTTGGCCCGAAGGAATGAATAGGGAATCTCCGCTTTGTATGAAGTAAATACTTTGCCATACCCCTGGCCTGATTCTGCAGTAAGGTTAAAAGAAAAAGGATGTAGGGTTTTATAATTATTGCTTTCAAACTTCAGTTCATGGATATTGTAGGAAGGCCCTAAAGGAAGTGGTCCACCCAGGATATTACCTGTGAAAGTTTGATTGATGAAAATAGATCTGAAAGAAATTTCTTTCCTCGCTGAATATTGAGTATTGGGTTTGATAAATAAATGAATGCCGGGAGCGAGCTTTGTATAACGGTAAAATACTTTGACTCCCGGCCACTGGTCAAGCGAAAAGTCGCGATAATCCAAACCAATCGACAACCTGTCAAACAGGTATGAATGCAGTAAAAAAGAATACTGAGCTCTGGCAAGGATTACAGGCTTATGTGAGTTTAAACCATATCCTACCATACCTGCAAATTGCAGAGGAGTAGCGGGAATAGAAAGATTATGAATCACCCCTCCGATAGCGAATCCATCATAGAGATTATGAAGGACTGCAGGATTAAGATATAGATCATTGGTCAGGGAATGTCCGAGCCCGGGTATTAGATGAAGCACAGTTTTTTTAGGTGCAAAAGGTGTTGATTTAAACCGGACGATATTGTCAATTCGTTTTGTTTCAGGAAGTAGAAAATCAGGATCAGCAATAAGATACTGAACCGTATCCCCGTTTATAGATATCAACATTGGTTCATTGGATACAGAAATCATCGTATCGTAAATCTTTTCATTCTTTACATAACCAACCACATTCAAAGGGAAAGCAAATGGAGCATCGGAAGATACCCGGTATTGATTAGCGATTGTATCAGGAGAAATCGTTACGTTTACTTTTTGATTAGAATTAAGATAAAGTCCATCATACCAGGAGATACCATTTTTGTTGAAATGATTGAACAGGTCTTTATCTGAAGGATGTTTAAACTTCCACTGATCATAATAGGCACGCATCACGGTATCAAACTGTGCCTGACCTAAAGATTTTGCCATCAGGCTTAGACCTTTGGCGGGTTTTTCATAAATGGATTCCAGATAACCGGCCGTAGTATAGGTCTCGGCTTCATTGGTAGATGCTGCATCCCGGTCACGAGCTGCGCTGATATACCAATTAAAATCATCGATATGGTCATAATCCGAATTAAGCGTCCAGGGAGTAAGTGATAGCAATGATTTAATCCCTTTACTATCTGCATAGCGATGCTCATAATACGTAACGAATCCTTCATCCATCCAGGCATGAGTCCTTTCATCTGTGGCGAGAATAGCCTGGAACCAATTGTGCCCGACTTCATGCACTATTACTTTCTCGAGCTCAGGAGGACTGTTGTATCCATTGTCGATCAATGTAATCATTGGATATTCCATAGCATCACTGGCATATCGTGATCTGCGATTACACTCTACCAGACTAATTTGAGGGTAAGGATAGGGGCCAACCAATGAATCAAAATAATGTATGGCATGCTCACCATATGTCGTCGCCTGATTCCAAACCGGGTATTTAGATGGATAATAATATGACCAGACCGTTATTTTACGATCACCGGACATTATCTCTTTGCGATTCACTTTATAATCGACATCAGCAAACCACGCAAAATCTATCACATGATCTGCTACATAACTTAATGTTTTCGTTTGCGATGTTGGTTTTATTCCTGGATAATAAGCAGCATTGGATTCATATTTTTGACAGGAGTCAGCATATCTTTTCAAAAAGATTATTTCATCCTGATTGGTTAAAGTTCCTGTTGCAGCCACTTTATATTCAGTAGGCAATGTAATCGTGACTTTATAATCACCGAATTCATTAAAGTATTCTCCAAGTTCAAGGTAGGGCATAGTATGCCAGCCTGCTGTATCATACATTGCTACTTTGGGATACCATTGCGTCATTTGATAAGCCTTTCCGATATGACCACCTCTCGAAATATTTTTAGGAATATCCAGCACATAATCTACTTCAAAGGAAACTGTCTCTCCGGCACGACATGGTTTATTTAATTCAAGCTCGAGGATTTCACCTGCATCATCAATAAACCTATACCTCAAGGGTGTTTTCCTTGAATTGAACTTCATATTTTGGTATCCTCCTTCATCCCGGGATGACAAATTCAATTTGTTGTTCATACCAAGATGATTCAATTGTTTTGAATAAGGCGAAGACCCACGACCGAAGGCATTCATCCACGTATGCAGCATAAGGTTTGGCAGCTCATTGGGTGAATTATTGTGATAGACAACTGTCATATGCACGATCAATATATCACGCTGATCATCCAGGTGGCCGTCAATATCGTAGTCGATTTTTTGTTGCCACGACTGAGATAACAAACGTCCGGATAATATCAGTATTACAAGCAATAGGGAAATCCTCATACTATTTAATACAAAATTGAAATAAGACTAAAACTGTACCAATTAACTTAACAAGTATCAGCCATAAAATAGTACTTGGTGGCCTACAAAATTTAGGATAAAAATAACAGTCCAAGGATAATATTTGCTTTTACCTTTGCGCGCTTAGTTAAAATTTCATTTTTTAGTGAAAAAATCTGTTGCCATACTACTGTTGATTGCTTATATCATTTCATCCAATGGTATAAGTTTGAATTATTTTTATTGTTGCGGCAAATTATTAACTATTTCTCTTGTCGCTGGTGATGAAGGAAAAAATTGTACAGGCAAATCCATGTCTGGATGCTGTGAGAATAAAATAGTGACCTTCAAATTAAAAGCGGATCAAAAAATAAATTCTTCGCCCAGCTTCGAATCGCCCTTACATATTACTTCTACTTGTATCATTGCCTTTAACCAAGTTAAATGGGAAGAAATTTCCAATAGTGAAATTATTCATTCATTCAATGATCCACCCGAAGGCCAGCTTACACATAGCCAGGATTTTCTTTGTGTTTTCAGAATTTGAATATTTTATTTGATTTTGCCCAATGACAGGGCTATTCGGCCTAACGCAAATTTTGCGTTATTTCTATTTATAACCTGTCATTGCAAATGTCTTCATTATTAAATTTTCAAACAAAAGATCAACATGAAAACAATAATTTTATACACAAATCATATATATCATTCCTTCCCAAAATTCAGGCGTATCGATAAAATCATCTGCAAGAGCAAGAGCATGAATCTAATTATCTTAAATTTGCAACAATGATTCCACGTAATCTGAACCCTTCCATATGTTTAATGACTTTGCTTTCTATCCTGGTTTCAATTGCACCACTCAGAGCTCAGTCTAAATTCAGCGGAGTATTGACAGACGCTGTAAAAGCTCCATTAGAAGGAGCTCTTTTACAGTGGAAGAGTCGCAGTGCCCATGCCATTACAGATTCAGCAGGAAGATTTGAGATTATCAAAAGTAAATATGATACCATCCTTGTCATTCAATATGTTGGTTTCAAGATATTGGAATACCGGGTAGACACCAATGTTACTGTTGCCAATATCATCTTAAGCGAAAATACCGATCTACAGCAAATCGAAGTGAAAGCAAAACGAAGTGATGTATATACTCCGCTCGCAAGGAATACAAACATGGAAGTAATGACTTCCCGTGAGTTACGAAAAGCACCTTGTTGCAATCTGGCTGAAAGTTTTGAAACCAGCGCAGTCATTGATGCTAACTATACCAATGCCGCTCTTGGTACCAGGGAGATAGAGATGCTCGGTCTCCGTGGGATTTATTCTCAGATCATGATAGATTCTAGACCTACGATGTACAATTTTGCTGCCCCATTTGCCTTTGATTTCATACCTGGTCCTTGGCTTAAAGGGATTCAGGTAAGTAAAGGAACCGGAACGGTTGTCAATGGATCAGAAGGTTTAGCCGGTCAGATTAATGTAGATGTCATCGATCCACAAAATGGACCTAAACTTTTCGTGAATGGATATATGAACCAGGGTTCAAGGTTTGAAGCAAACATTATCAATAACAGAAAATTTGATGAGCATTTTAGTTTAGGAACTTTGTTACACGGCGATCAGGATGAACATCATCGCGATGAAAATAATGATGGATTTCTAGACGCTCCCCGCAAAAAGCAACTAAATGGAATGCAGCGATTTCACTATCAATCGTTGAAATGGGAGGCACAAGTGAATGTGCATGGTATCTATGATGAGCGGGAAGGCGGACAATTCGCACATCCCAATCCTGAACATGTCGAAGATCTTTTACAATATGATCAGATCAATAAACGAATAGAAGTATTTGGCAATATTGGATTTCTTGGATTTACGGATGAAGGAAAGTCTATTGGATTTCAATGGCATGCTCAAAGACATGATTATGAGGCTGCTTATGCCCGGTTAGCAAATGGAATCGACAATTCTTATTATACTAATCTTATTTACCAGGATAAATTGAAGAGCAAACATCATATGATCCAGGCTGGCTTGAGTATGCGGCGAAGTATTACAAAGGAAGGATTTTCAGATTTTATATTTAATCGGAATGAATTCATACCGGGGGCTTTTACGGAGTATAATTATAATGCCGATGTCAAGGATACTAAGTTTGGATTCACTGCAGGCTGGAGAGTAGATAAATTTGACCAATACGGAGTGAAATCAACCCCAAGGTTATCTATGCGATACCAGGTGGAAGATTATGGTACGATCAGAGCATCTGCGGGCAGGGCTTACAGAATGCCCAATATCATTTCTGATAATATTCATTTCATCGGGATGGGACGTTATATGCGCAGCAATTCGATTGGATTGGATATCGCTAATAATTATGGCTTGAGTTATATTCAAAAAATATTTTTGGGGCCTACAGAATGGAATATATCACTGGATTTGTATCGCACTGAATTTAAACAACAAAATATCCAGGATATCGAGACAAGTGTTCAGTACATTACAAATACGTACATACCCAATGGCTCTAGAATAAATTTCGGATTAATTCAGAACCAGTTTCAACTGAATAAAAATTTTGGGTTCAAACTGGCATATAAATTTACCGATGCCAAGTACAGGTTAAGCGCGGGAGCACCGCTACTTACAAAATTGTATTTGCCTAAACACAGAGTATTGACCACATTGGATTATACTGGTGATGATAGCAAATGGATAGGTAATGTGACTGTTCAATGGGTGGGAGAACAGCGGCTATTGGATATATCTTCTTACCCTACCCCGGGTAGTGCCGGTCATCCAAATCAATCTCCGAATTATATCATGATGAACATTCATGCAGGGCGGGCTATCGGTAAATGGGATTTTTATGCAGGAGTTGAAAATGCTACAAATTATTTTCAGGATTATCAAATCGTAAGTCCTACTGCTGCGGGTTCCAGGTTTTTTGACGCTACAAGATTGTATGGTCCTACGATGGGACTACGATGGTATGTGGGAACGAAATTTCTTATTGAGTAAGATATTTTGTTTTATTTTTTTCCCAATTCCAGGAATGCAACATAATATCATCCAGGTTGAAGTGTGGTTCCCAACCAAGCTCTTTTTTAGCTTTGGTATAATCCGCATAGATAGCTACTACATCACCAGGTCTTCGTGCGGCAATTTTATAATTTAAAGTAGTCCCGGTAACGCGTTCGAATGCCTGGATAGCTTCTAAAATACTTACTCCCTGGCCAGGTCCAAGGTTATATACTTCGATATTATCCTGGCTTGGGTGGGCTTCGAGATATTTTAAAGCTAAAGTATGTGCGTGAGCAAGATCCATGATATGAATATAATCCCGGACATTGGTGCCATCGCGGGTAGGGTAGTCATTGCCATATACGCTCAATGATTCCCGTTTACCAAACCCGACTTCCATGATCAGGGGAATCAGATTGCGTACTTCTTTGATTGCTGCTTCCCCCAATAAACCACTGGGATGAGCCCCGGCTGGATTAAAATATCGGAGAGAGATTCCAGAGATGACTGGATTTAATCTTACCAGACTTTCGAGGATTTCTTCACCAATTTGTTTGGTCAATCCATAAGGTGATTCCGCTTTGTTCCAGGATGTGTTTTCTGTAACCGGAAGTGCTTCTGTATTGCCATATACTGTACAGGAGGATGAAAAAATATGAAAAGGTACTTGATACTCCTCCTGTAAACACAGCAGGTTAATCATGCCGGCGATATTGTTTTCAAAATATAATGCCGGTTTCATGACCGATTCATCCACGCTTTTCAATGCTGCAAAGTGAATGACCGCTTTAATGTCGGGATGGTCTTCGAATACTGTTTTTAAATCATTTTTGTTGCGAAGGTCCAGATGGTAAGATTCAATGGTTTTGCCGGTGATTTGGAAGATGCGTTGATACGCTTGTTCAGAAGAATTTGCCTGATTGTCAATACCTATCACGGTATAACCCTGTTCGAGCAGATCGATGGTGGTATGACTACCGATATAACCTGACGCGCCAGTTACCAATACTTTTGTCATGTGATGCAAAGATAAGAATCCGGGAGTTTTTATTGATTAAGTAATATCTAATGCGATTGGGCAGATTGGTTACTTTCATTGTGACGAATTTGAAGGGTTTAAGTAAATTTGTTTTTTAATGCTCCATACGTTAGTACAATTTGATTTTAAACTTTTTCATTTAATCAACCAGGAATGGACTCATCCTTATCTGGATGTGTTTTTATCTTTTATGCGCAGTCCATTTGTATGGGTTCCTTTGTATGTATTTTTAATAAGTTTTTTTTTATTCAATTTCGGCAAGCATGGCCTCATATTTAAATTAACACTTATCGCCTTTATAGTAGTTGCTAATTTGATCAGTAGTGAACTCATAAAAAAAAGTGTAAAACGCGTAAGACCATGTAACGAAATTTCTATTCAGAATAACCGTCGTACCCTGGTCCAATGCGGTACGGGATATAGCTTTACTTCATCACATGCCACCAACCACTTTTGTTTTGCCATTTTCTATGTCTTGACCACAAAGAGATATATCCACAGATGGCGGTATTTGTTTTTATTATGGGCAACGATCATTTCTTATGCACAAGTTTATGTAGGAGTTCATTATCCCATCGATGTTATGAGTGGAGCTATTGTCGGAAGCCTGATAGGATGGGGTGGAGCTATGATTTATAACCGATCTATATATTTAAGATGGGTGTGATTCCATATGCAATATTAAGTATGATCTTGCTTTTGCTGGGTGCAGGAGGAGCCAGTATGTTAGTGCAATCAGCAAGAAAAAAACTATTACTGGATCTTCTTTCGTTCAGTGGAGCTTATTTGTTCGGAATCCTCGTGATGGAAATGTTGCCTGCGATTTTTCACGATGAAAATCATACCGCGGGCGTTTTATTTTTGGTTGGTTTTTTTGTTCAGCTTGGTATGGATTTCTGGACTAAAGGGATTGAACATGGTCATCTTCATATTCCTGCAACAGATCAGAAACTAACCATTATTACATTGTTTGCAGGACTGGGTATACATGCGCTCATGGACGGATTGCCTTTCGCTGGCATTCATTCCGAAGTCATGGAAACCCATCACAATATTTATTCAGGCATCTTGCTTCATAAGATTGCAGAGGGATTCACTCTATTATTAGTCATGGATATGATGGGATATAAATTGATCAAATCCTGGATTTATATCCTTTGTTTCTCTTTAATCACCCCATTAAGTATAGTCGTCATCCAGTTTATGCCTTTCCTTCTGGACCATGTACCATTAGTACTTGGATTCGCCGGTGGATCATTATTGCACGTATCAATTACAATCTTATTTGAATCGGAAAATCTTCATCATCATGGCATACCGGTAAGGAAATTAATCAGCATTGGGTTGGGGTTAATCTTATCTATTCTCATTGCATTGGGTTAAAATGGAAGTCTTGCGCTTGGGGTAATATCTAATGATGAGAATTGATTTGCAAGGAATTTATAATATCCTGCTACACCAATCATGGCAGCATTATCAGTGCAATATTCAAATCTTGGAATATAAGTTTGCCAACCCAACTTTAAACCGGTTTCAATGATAGCTGATCTTAAACCGCTATTGGCGGAAACACCACCTGCTATAGCTATTTGTTTTATGTTGTGATCCACTGAAGCTTTAATCAGTTTTTTAATGAGTATCTGCACCAAAGTATATTGAAGGGATGCGCACAATCTCTCGATATTGTTTTTGATATAATCTGCGTCTTTCCTGACTTCATTTTGTACATGATAAAGTACAGCAGTTTTGACTCCGCTAAAACTAAAATCCAGACCAGGGATTTGAGGTTGCGGGAATTTGATATTTGCTTCACCTTTTTGGGCTAATTTGTCTATGACAGGGCCAGCCGGATACCCAAGTCCAAATATCTTCCCTGATTTGTCAAAAGCTTCCCCTACTGCATCATCAAGCGTCTGACCAATAATCTGCATATTAAGATGATCCCGAACCAATACGATTTGTGTATGACCACCAGATACTGTAAGACACAAAAAAGGAAAAGATGGAAATGGGGGTTCAGCGAAATGGGCAAGGATATGAGCCTGCATATGATTGACTTCAATCAGTGGAATATTTAATCCATATGCCAGGCTTTTGGCAAAACTAACCCCAACCAAAAGAGCACCCATCAATCCCGGGCCAACTGTAACTGCAATAGCATTCATTTCTTTTAATTCACTACCAGCCTTTTTTAATGCCATCTCTGTCACCGGCACTATATTTTCCTGGTGAGACCGGGATGCAAATTCCGGCACCACACCACCGTATTCTGCATGAATATCCTGGTTAGCGATTATGTTGGATAATACCCGGCCATCCGAGATGATCGCTGCGGAGGTTTCATCACAACTGGATTCTATAGCTAGGATTTTGATCAAAAGTTCGATATTTTTTCGACCGCAAAATTACTCAATTAAACTTTTGAATTAGAAACAAGCCAGTAGAGATGGGTCGCGATCAATTCATGAGATGATTTTCCCGAAAGGATACAATTGGAGAAGCCAATGGCGAATAGAATAAAGCTTCACATGAAGCTCAAGCTAAAGCCATTTCATTCGTCATTAGTAATTCGGTTTATTCGTCATTCTGAGCATTCGTAATTCGTCATTATCTTTCCATGCCCTACTAATATGAAAAAGTGCTTATAATTGCGCCATCACATCAACTATGAACGATCAGAATTTTCCGGTAACTCTTATGAATCCTGGCTTAGTTGGATTTGAAAATCAGTTTTTTGTTTTGAACCCTTCTCAAAACAATGACGTCAACTTGCGTTCTAACCTGGAATGGGATAGGGAAGTAGAATCTGAATTAATTGAAAACAATCAGGCAACGATCATCATCGACTCACCTTTTGTTTTAGTTCCTGAAACCATGTATGTACCTGGCATGGATCCTTTATTATTGCAGGACAAATATCCATACTTGTCTCTGTCTGCTACCAGGTATCAGGCAGACACCTGGACAAACTTTTATACAAAATGTGTTTTTTATATTCCTGATAAATATTATCGACTAAAAGGAAAGCAGTATCATCATTGGCTCACCAGTTTAGCAGTATACAATCAAAAATTTTTTGATGCACATGATACAGGAATCTGGGCCTTTAGGTTAAAAGATAAATTGTATGTTTTTGTAAAAGTCAATCGAGTGTTGCAACAGGTTAAAATATTGAATTGCCCATCACCGGATGACAGTACCTATCATTTGCTTAAAATAGTGGAAACCATAAAAGAATATCAATCCATCCTGACCATTTGGACCAACGAATACAATAATTTTCATCTGAGTATTCTCAACCAATATATACCCAATGTAATCGTTAATGACATAGAATTGCCTAAGTTATTAATTGAAATAATCTCTCCATTATGCGGATAATAGGTGGTTCTCTCAAAGGGCGAAAGTTGGATCCTCCTGCCCGTTTATGGCCAACCCGGCCAACAACTGATTTTTCAAGAGAAGGATTATTTAATATTTTGAACAATAGGATTGATTTTGAATCATTACATGCACTGGATCTTTTTGGAGGAAGTGGAAGTCATAGTTTTGAATTGATCAGTCGAGGCTGTGAAGATGTCACGTATGTTGACAATTTCAGAGGATGTATTGACTTTGTCAAACTTAAAGCAGCGGAGTGGAAGGTCGAAAAGAATATCCATATCGTTTCAGATGATGTATTGAGATATATCATTCGGGGACATCAACCTTTTAATTATATTTTCGCAGGACCTCCTTATCCATTAAAAGAACTGGGGCAAATCCCAACCATGGTTTTTAGCAATAACCTTTTGAGCAAAGACGGTGTTTTTATCCTGGAACACAATTTTAAATATGATTTTACCAGGTTTAAACATTTTACGGAATTAAGGAAATACGGGTCTACACTCTTTTCATTTTTCAAATGGAATGAAGCTGCTTCCACTGACGGTGATATTCAGGAATCATGAGCTAATCAGCTCTTAATCAGTTTTATAGATCAAATTATCTTTCAGAATTTGAAGGATATCAATGTGAATGGCAGAGCACATTTTTAATTGTACCTTTGCCATCCTTTTTTATGATAAAAGAAAAACTACAAGTACAGATCAGCCAGGTTATCTCCTCCCTATATACGGTTGAGATATCATCTGCCGATTTATTGGTGGTGCCTACAAAAAAAGAACATTCCGGTGATTACACCTTGACGGTTTTTCCTATAGCAGGCAAAATAAAAAAAGCTCCTCCTATCGTCGCAGATGAAATAGGTAAAAAACTAATTGAGGCAGGAATCATTAAGAGCTACGGAGTAATTCAGGGTTTTCTCAATATGCATTTGAATGACAGTACCTGGATTGATACGCTCAGATATATTTATGAGAATGAAGATTTTGGCAAAGGAGAGAAAAAACACAAAACAGTCCTTGTGGAATTCTGTTCACCCAATACCAACAAGCCACTTCATTTAGGACATATCCGAAATGTATTATTAGGTGATTCGACAGCGAGGATTCTGAGTCTTGCAGGTTATGATGTAAAAAGAATTCAGGTGATCAATGACCGGGGTATTGCCATATGCAAATCAATGCTAGCATGGCAAAAATGGGCTGATGGAAAGACTCCTCAGAGCACCGGCATTAAAGGGGATCATTTTGTAGGTGATTATTATGTATTGTTTGAAAAAGAGTTTTCAAAAGAATATCTAAGTTGGCAACAATCAGATGAAGGCAAAAAGGAATACGCCGGAAGAAAAGATCTATCGATGACAGAATTCGATTTTTATAAAGAATATAAAAATCAATACTTTAATAAATACAGTTTTCTCGGAAAAGAAGCCCGGGAAATGTTATTGAAATGGGAAAATCATGATCCGGAGACATTAGATCTGTGGCGTACGATGAATCAATGGGTCTTTGAAGGATTTCATATCACATGTGATCGCTTAGGAATATATTTTGATCATACGGATTACGAATCAATCACGTATTTATTAGGGAAAGAAGCTGTAAAAAAAGGCCTGGAGAATCATATATTTTATGAAAAGCCTGATCACTCCGCCTGGATAGATCTTAGTGATGTCGGCATGGATCAAAAAGTGGTATTGCGCAGTGATGGAACGTCGGTTTACATCACCCAAGACCTGGGAACTGCGCAAATGCGCTACGATAAATATAAAATGGATAAACTGATCTATGTCGTAGCGGATGAGCAGGATTATCATTTTAAAGTGCTGTTTGAAATACTTAAGCGATTTAAAGAACCTTACGCATCGGGTTTATTTCATCTTTCCTATGGTATGGTTGAATTGCCCGAGGGTAAAATGAAATCCCGTGAAGGAAATGTGGTGGATGCTGATGACCTGATAGAAGAAATACTGAAAGAAGCAAACCAGACAGCTTTAGAAAGAGGAGATCTCAGTGATGTGTCTATCGACGAACAAAACAAAGCGATTGAGGCAATAGCTTTAGGAGCGATCAAATTTTTTATGCTCAGGGTTAATCCTAAAAAACGAATGGTGTTTAATCCGAAAGAGTCCCTTGACCTGCAGGGACAGACCGGACCGTATGTACAAAATGCTTATGTGCGCATACAATCAGTGTTAAGGAAATCAGTGACATTGAATTACGATCTCTATAAATCGTATGCTGGATTGAATGCTGAAGAAAAAGAGTTGATCACGCTCTTAGAGACCTATAAAGATATTGTACACAAAGCAGCTGAACATTATGAACCTTCTGAATTGGCCAGTTATAGTTATGCTTTAGCAAAAGCATTTCACCGGTTTTATCATGAAGTGCCGATCCTCAGGTCGGAAGATGAGGCTACATTACAATTCAGATTAGTTTTATCTAAAACAGTCGGAAGATTATTAAAAGAATCATTTGAATTAATGGGCATCACGATGCCTGAAAGGATGTAAGAAGATTACTATGGCAGAGTCATTAAATTTTATTGAAGAAATTATCGCAAAAGATATCGCAGAAGGTAAACAGGAGGGTAGGGTATTGACCCGGTTTCCTCCTGAACCAAATGGTTATCTCCATATCGGACATGCAAAATCAATCTGTCTCAATTTTGGCGTAGCAAAAAAATTCGGTGGAAGGACTAACCTTCGTTTTGATGATACAAATCCGGAAAAAGAAGATGTAGAATATGTCGATTCCATTCTCGCCGATGTTAAATGGCTTGGGTTTGAATGGGATCAGGTTTTATATGCCTCAGACTATTTCGAACAGTTATATTCATTTGCAATTCAACTCATCAAGGATGGTAAAGCCTATGTAGACCAATCTTCAGCAGAAGAAATCGCAACTCAAAAAGGAACACCTACGGTCCCTGGTACACCAAGCCCTTACCGTGATAGAACAGTAGCTGAAAATCTTGATCTGTTTCAAAAGATGCGGGGAGGCAAATTCGAAGAGGGAGATTGTGTGCTACGGGCCAAAATAGATCTTGCTTCAACCAATATGCATCTAAGGGATCCTTTAATGTATCGTATCAAAAAGGATCATCATCATCGCACAGGAGATCAATGGGTGATCTATCCGATGTATGATTTTGCGCATGGTCAAAGTGATAGTATTGAAAAGATCACACACAGCATTTGTACACTTGAATTTGAAAACCATCGTCCTCTATATGATTGGTATATCGAACAACTGAATATCTATCCATCACATCAATATGAATTTGCCCGGCTTAATCTAACGTACACCGTCATGAGCAAACGCAAGCTTATGCAGTTAGTGCGTGATAATTTTGTGACGGGTTGGGATGATCCTCGTATGCCTACGATCTCAGGTCTTCGACGGAGAGGGTATACTCCGGAATCAATTCGCGATTTTGCTGACAGAATAGGAGTGGCAAAACGGGAAAATATCATCGATGTTTCATTGCTTGAATTTTGTGTCAGGGAGCATCTGAATAAAATTGCTTCAAGATATATGGTCGTTCAGGATCCCGTCCGTCTGCGTATACTCAACTATGAAGAAGGGAAAGTGGAGATGATGCACATCGTCAATAATCCTGAAAACGAAGCTGCTGGTGCAAGACTGGTGCCCATTTCAAATGAAATCTATGTAGAGCGGGATGATTATATGGAGACACCATCGAAAGGTTATTTCAGATTATATCCCGGTGGTATGGTCCGCCTTAAAAATGGCTACATTATAAAATGTGAAGGGGCTGTGACCAATCCTGATACAGGTGAGATTGAAGAGATCCAGGCTACATATGTTCCGGAAAGCCGTAGTGGAACGGATACTTCGGGATTAAGTGTAAAAGGAGTCATTCATTGGGTGAGTGTAAAGGAATCAGTCAATATTGAGCTACGTATCTATGATCGTCTATTTACGGATGAAGCCCCGGATAGTCATGAGGATAAAGATTTTAAAGAATTCATTAATCCGGATTCTTTGAAGATAATCTCAACTGCAAAAGCTGAACCCAATATCATAGGTTCAAAAGAAGGTGATCGTTATCAATTTTTGAGATT
>JBDTUE010000095.1:0-14498 GCA_040007895.1 Saprospiraceae bacterium
ATTGCATTAGGGGCAGACCATGCCGGATTTGAAGTAAAACAATTAGTTCTCAAAAGCCTTCAGGCTAAAAATATTAATTGTATTGATTACGGCACTTATAGCCCGGAGCGTGCGGACTATCCTGATTTTGCACATCCTGTAGCTAACGCGGTTGAAGAAGGGGCAGCTGACTATGGGGTGTTAGTTTGTGGAAGTGGTAATGGCGTAGCCATGACAGCGAATAAACATAAAGGCATCCGTGCAGCTATTTGCTGGAAGGAGGAGCTTGCCATTCTTGCCCGGGCCCATAATAATGCAAATATCATTTGTATACCGGGAAGGTTTATTGACCCTGACCTCGCTCCAATCATGGTAGATCTCTTTTTAAAAACTGAGTTTGAAGGTGGAAGACACGCCTTAAGAGTAGAGAAAATAAGTAATTGTTGAATCTAAACATTCAAGGAACAGATTTGAGGTTGAAAATAAGCAGTATATTTCCTTATGAGGTTATGGATTAGTTGATTTGCATTAACGTATAATAGAGACTTGAATAATCCTGGCGGAGATAGGTGCATTAATATGATCTGCTACTTATGTTTAAGGGTTAGAATTATAAATATTCCAGAACCCACAGTGTATTTTCCTAATAATTGAGCATAATTCCTGGTGGCGGCATACGTGACCAAAGCAAAACCAATGGACAGCGCAGCTATAAATTGCAGGAGTGGGATAGCAGCACTTTTGCCCGCTGCGAGGGTAGGGAAGGCACTCGAGATCACTGTATCACCCATTGCAAAATAAGCAATACCCTTTATAACCAATAATGTTGTGATTACCGTAAAAATGTTTTTTGATTCAAAATATTGGTCTTTTAAATTTTGAATAATTGCTTCGAAATTTAAAAAAGCTGAATCAATAAATCAAATAAGCTATTGGTACAGATTTACAATTAAATGGGTGAATCAAAAAAAACGGAGATACCTAATGTAGATATCTCCATTTTTTAAAGTCTTACAGGGACGTAAATTATTTTTCCAGCCCGAGTTCCTTCATGATAACTGGACCAAGATTTTCACTTTCAGCGAGGAATAAATAACCAGGCTGACTGGAGTCGAAGATCATGGTATATTTATTATCCTTACCTATTTTCTTTACTATGCCATCTATGCGGCCGAGAATAGGTTGATACAATTTATCCCTCCTGGCCACCAATTTTTGTTTAATAATATCTTCAAATGCTTTTAATGACTCTTGTTCTTTACGCAATTCGTCTTCTTTTTTCTGAGCTGCTATCGGGGCCAGATTACCCTTTTGACTCTCTGCCTGATAGTCAGCAACATGTTTTTGAAAAGCATCAACTAATACTTTACCGGTGCCCACCAGGGAGTCCTGGTATAATTTGAGCAAGGAATCTGATATTGCTATTTCAGGCACTTTACTGAGGACTTCAGCTGAATTCAAATAACCAAATTTTTGTGCTTGAGTAGTTCTAGTAACAACCACTATTAAGAAAGTAAGTAAGATAAGATTTTTCATTTTATTTGAAGCAGGTAATGAGCTTTAGACGAGGAGATAGCAGATTAGTTACATTTTCTTTTAAAAATAAAAAACCCACAAGAGTTACCTCCCGAGGGCTATTGCTTTTAAAACGACTAGTCTAAAGAAAAAAATTTATTTAGGATCGTTTATTTTTTTGCGTTCTATTTCACGCATACCATCCTGGATTTCATCCTCAATAGCATTTCGTGCATTATTAAATTCGCGAATTCCTTTGCCTAAACCCTTCATTAATTCGGGTATTTTTTTACCACCGAATAAAAGAAGAACTACAACAAAGATCAATATCCATTCGCCACCGCCTGGCATTGATAAAAGAAGAAAAGAGTTCATGATTAAAGGTTGAATTTCCAACAAATATAGCCTTATTTAAATGCTCGAATAAACAATTAACGTATCCTTTATTTTTTAAGTCCTATTTCTCGTAGTCGTTCGGCAAGGTATTCTCCGGCTGTGATAGGAGGGTAATGCAAAGGGTTCTCTGTGGTAACGGTTTTCGGAAGGCACGAGAGGTCCATTTCACTTCGGGGATGTAAAAAGAATGGAATAGATAATCTTGGTTTATGCCATTCTGATTTAGGTGGATTGATGACCCGATGCGTAGTCGATTTGAAATAATTATTTACATGCCTTTGAAGCATATCACCTACATTAATCACAATCTCATCTTGTTCCGGGACTACATTCAACCACTCACCGGCAAGATTGAGTACCTGGAGACCTCCCGCTGATGCCCCAACTAACAATGTAATAAGATTAATATCCTCATGCTGTTCAGCCCGGATGGCACTATTAGGTTCAGCAATAATAGGTGGATAAAAGATGGAACGGAGTATGCTGTTCCCGTTTTTTATTTTTGGATCAAAATATTTTTCACCAAGATCAAGATGAATAGCAATCGCTTTTAAAAGTTGTGCCCCTGATTTTTCAAAAGATTTATAGAGTTTGATACCAGTGGAGAGGTACTGGGGGCGCTCCCTAACGTAAACATTTTTGGGATACTGTTTTTTTATTGAATCTTTTCCCTCAACCTCTTGCCCGATTTGAAAAAACTCTTTAAGGTCTGCTACTTTCGATTGCTTTGCATGTTCTTTGCCAAATGAAGTATAGCCTCTTTGTCCTGCTAATCCGGGTACTTCATATTTTAATTTTTTCTCTGTAGGCAGGCCAAAAAAAATCTGTGATTCCGAATAGAATTTTTGAACCAGGGATTTAGGAATGCCATGATTAATGACTCCAACAAATCCGATTTCCCGAAATGCATTAGAGAGTTTTTTAATAAAAGCTTTCCTTGTCCTTTCGTCTCCTTTGGTAAAGTGTGACAGATCTACTAATGGAATTGCTCTTTTTTTGGCCATAACAAATTATTTTTTTTTCTAATATACAAATTTTGTACCAATGATTATGGTTTTTTAAGCAACTACTTTATTCCAGTTTTATTCAGGAATTGGAAGGTCTTTTTTTCAATGATCGATCATACTTTATTGCTGCTATCGGGGATGATATTTAGCCATTCTCAGTAGGGCATCATAATCCTTTAAATCGACCAGCTCCTGATCTGAAATTTTATTCTTTTTCATCAATGATTCAATAATTCGAAGTCCGATATAATTCACTGCTCTTCCCGGTGCCTCCGGCGGCATGCCCTGGCTGTGCGGTGCAGGTTGAATAAGATCGGCAACATCTTTACCACTCGTTTTATATATTAGTTTATCAGAAAGTAAAAACCGCCAGATATCCATTTCATTTTCATTGACCCACTTGCATTGCTCGGGAGTATATTCATATAAAAGTGAATCCTGGATATCCGGAATCCACTTTTTTAAAAAGTATAATTTTTTACCTTCATAAAGCAGGTGATCCAATATGCGGTTATTAGCAGGAGCAGGGAGCCATTCAGTAAGAATAGCTGTCATGATCTTAGATGAGAGATGATCCACATTGAATGTCCTGTTGATATAAGATGAAAAGTTCGTGTTCGTAGCCGATAATGGGTCATAAAAAGCAGGATCTCCCATAAACATTTCCATCCCGATGCCTACTGCATCCATTCCATGATCATCCCGGAATAAAAAAATTCCATAATTAAAATCAGAAAGGACAAGATAAAACGACGGTATACTTTTCGCGGGAAATGACTGGTGATATTGTGCTAAAGCAGTGGTTAATGATTTCTTCCAATCCCTTTGGGCAAAAATAGATTTAAGGGTGTCTCGGAACCTGACCCGACTCGAATCTTTGAAATAAGCTTTAAATATCTTCAATCGATCCATACTATCATCCATATTCAGGATTGAATGCTGAATGATGGAAGCCAAAGAAGAGTCTTCACTCAATAAATTCTTTAAACCGGAATCTGTTAAAATGGAATCATTTCCGAATGCATTAATGAATGATTCGTTAAATAAAACTTGTACCGGCGGAGCAATGGTATGTGATGTATCCCTTTTGCATTGAATTACTATAAACATTTGCATACAAAGGATCGTTATAAGGATCTGAACTCGAAATGGAGAAACCATGAACATGGATGGATTTAACGAAAATACACGTAATAGTGATGTGCAAATTAACAGCTATTTACCCTGGAAAATGATCGGGTTGAAGCAATTCTTGATTTTTCTTTTCTTTTTCTTTTCATATGAATTGATAAATGCACAGGATGTTAAGATTGGTTTGTTGGCATCTCCTACCTTAAGTTGGATGACAGTAAATGATGCTTCCATTGATTCAAAAGGTAAGGTTTTGGGAATGTCGATGGGGGTTCAATTGGATTATGGGGTATCATCTAAATTATATATTACTTTAGGTACGTCCCTCAATATCAGCCAGGGTGGAAAATTACAATATCGTGATGGCGGAAATTTCCTGCCCCAGTCAGAGCTTAAACTCCCTCAATTTAATAATGGTCCCAAACCTATAGCAGACAATAGTACTTTAACTTATAATTGCCAATTTTGGTCAAATTCCATTGGACTAAAAAGTCTTGTGAAAGAATCCGCAACATCAAAATTGTATCTGGAATTTCCTTCTTTTGGTCTGAATCGTTTGGTTAAAGCAAGAGGATCTCTCTCCCAGGATGACAAAATCCTTACAGAGGAAGAAGATATTATGAAAGATTTGCGGGTATGGAATTTATCAGTTTCAGGTGGTATTGGTATTGAAAAAAGAATCAATAGAAATACATTATTTTATTTTTCTATAAGATATATACATTTTTTGTCCGATCTGACCCTTAACAATGGATTTAAGGCTATTCTGATCGAAAAAGCTGTAGATCCGGCGCCAGCTGTTTTTCATTCTATCCCGGAGAATTCCAAAGCAATAATTAATGGATTAGCTTTGAATTTAGGATTGTACTTTTGACAAAATTATGCAACAAAAATTATTAGATGCCTTCATCCGACAGGCATTACGGGAAGATGTAGGGCCGGGTGATCATACTTCTAATGCATGTATCCCGTTGAAAGATAGATCCAGGGCAAGGTGCCTCATTAAAGATGACGGAGTACTTGCAGGAATGGAGGTAGCTCGCAGAGCCTTTAAACTGGTAGATCCTAAAGTTAAGTTTAAAGGATTTATCAAAGATGGTCAAATGGTCAAGTATGGTGATATTGCATTCGAAGTAACATCCAATACCCGTAAACTGCTTCAGGTGGAACGATTGGTCCTTAATACCATGCAGCGTCTTTCCGGTATAGCTACTATGGCAGATCGCTTTGCAGCAGAAGTGGAGGGATTAAATGTAAAAATCCTTGACACCCGTAAGACCACACCTCTTAATCGATTTCTTGAAAAATATGCAGTGAAGTGTGGGGGTTGTTATAATTATAGGGATGGACTGTACGATTGGGTCATGATTAAAGACAATCATATCGATGCCTGTGGTTCTATAGAGCAGGCGATCGTTCAGGTCAAAGCTTATCTTAAAAAGAAAAAACTTAAAAGGAATATAACTATTGAGGTTCGCAACCTTGTAGAAGTCTATGAAGTCATACGCGTTGGTGGTGTAACCCGGATTATGTTTGACAATTTTGAAATACCAATACTCAAAGAGGCAGTGGCGACTGTAAATAATAAATTCGAAACGGAAGCGTCCGGAGGTGTAACCCTTCAAAATGTGCGGAAGATCGCTCAGACAGGGGTAAAATATATTTCATCCGGAATGCTGACACATAGTGCAGGACAATTAGACATGAGTTTGAAAGTAATAAAAGGAAGCTAGGACGAAGGCTTTACACTAAAGTATTTCCAGTCGGAACTGCTGTTAAAAACTTTTTTCCACTTTTTTTTGAAGCGTTTAATCGCTGAATCATTCAAGACGCAGAGTGTTGTAGCCAAGGCGTCCGCGTGCATACCATTTACCGCAATCACCGTAGTCAAATGAGGTCCTGCTATTCCATAACCTGAGGTTGGATTAATAATATGTGAGTATCGATTTCCTTTAGCATCCTCAATAAATTTATAGGCGTCTCCTGAAGTTACGATGGAAGCATTGTGTAGAAAGATTATAGAATCTTTCAAGGCTCCATTCTTATCTTTCAAGGTCATATTGATCTCCCAACCTTGTCGACCCGGAGGTGCATCTCCAAGATAAATATCACCACCCCCATCCACTAACGATGCAGGATAACCATAAGATGCAAGAACCTGGTACGCCTGATCAGTAGCATAACCTTTGGCAATTGCTCCAAAATCAAGTCGCATTCCAACCGGTAATCGAATAAGATTTTTCTTATATGAAATTTTTTTATATCCAACAAAATGTAAAGCCTCCTGAATTTTTGCCGAATCGGGAAAATCATTTAGTTTGACAGCCCTTCGCCATAACCTGGTCAAAGTGCCAACAGAAATATCAAATGTCCCATGACTTAGTTTGCTATACTTTAAGGATATGTCCAAAAGATATGCAAAAGCCGGACTAATTTTAAAATAGTGACCTGACGTATCCTGATGAAGTCGAGCAAGTTCGCTGGTATGACTATAATCACTAAATATATCGTTGAGACTATCGATTTTCAGCCATGCTGCCTGTGCGGCCCGTTTTATTTTTATGGAGTCCTCACCATATACTTTGATATTAAACTCAGTACCCATTTTAATAGCTTGGAATGAATACAAAACAGGCTGTGCTCCTACAGCACAATACAATAAAAAAAAGAGGAAGAACAGATTAACTCTGATTTTCCTCTTAATCATTTTAAATAATCTTATTCAATGAGTCCAATTCAAAAAAATGTTAATCCAACATCTATTGGGTTTCATTGAATGTTTACAAGATTAAATAACTATAGTCTTACCTGGCATTGGGATTTCATACCACCCATCTTTATCGGGTAATGATTTTGGTTTAGTATCCCAGGTATAAGCCGTAGGTTGTAAATTAATATTTGAATTCAGCGCTTTATCCCATTCGATGAGTTGACCACTGTACGATGCCATTCTTCCCATGATAGCTGTCAACGTTGCTTTAGCTCCGTTTTCTGCATCTGCAAATTTGTATTCTCCTTTTGAAACGGCTTCAAAGAATACATCATGCTCTACCTGATAGGGATTGCCATCGTTTTTATCATCATGTTTCAGTAAAGTAAATCCTTTACGGGTCTGAATCAGCCCTGGTTTTGGTGCCACTCCTGCAGTGCCATCAAATTGTTCTGTTACACTATTCAGACAGCCTTTGATATGTCTGCATTCGCTATACATTCTTGAACCATCAGCGTATTCATATTCAGTAGCGAAGTGATCATAAATCTCACCGTATTCTTTACCTGTCCGGGACTGCCTGCCTCCCATCCCTTTTGCAGAAATTGGATAGGCTTGTTTAACCCAGTTGCCTACATCGAGGTTGTGAATATGTTGTTCATTAATATGATCACCGCATAACCAGTTAAAGTAATACCAATTACGCATTTGATATTCCATTTCTGTTTGATTGGCTTGACGAGGCTTTACCCAAACTCCTGCATCATTCCAGTAAACTCTTGAAGCTGTAATTTCACCGATGGCGCCACCTTGCAAGGCCTCTACCCATCGCTGATAAATTTTTTGATAATGTCGTTGAAGTCCTACGACTACATTAAGTTTCTTTTCTTTTGCTATTTGAGCTGCTGCCAGCACTCTGCGTACACCTACTGCATCAGTAGCAACTGGTTTTTCCATGAAGATTTGTTTGCCTTGCTTGACAGCTTCTTCAAAGTGAATGGGCCTGAAACCCGGAGGTGTTGCAATTAAAACTACATCACACAGAGGGATTACTTTTTTATAAGCATCAAAGCCAACAAATTGGGTATCGGGAGTTACTCCAAATCTTGATTTGTCCATTCCGTTATCATCCATTTCCTTTTTAATGGATTTGATACTTTCTTCTATGCGGTCTGCAAAGGCATCAGCCATGGCTACTAAGCGTACGTTTTGTTTAGTGGACAAAGCTTGAATAGCGGCACCAGTGCATCGGCCACCACAACCTATCATAGCTATTTTGATGACATCATTTACCTGATTATGTACCATTGCCTGGAGTGGAATGCTTCCAAGTATTAATCCAGTACCGCCAATGGCTGCAGTAGATTTTACAAATTTGCGTCGATCCATGTTTTATAAGTTTTAAGTGCAATAAATATACTGCAAATTGATCAAAGATTTACAACAAGGAGGATTTATAACTTGAATAAATATCGAATACGTATTGGTTATGTCGAGAAATTATAATATTTTTGACGAAATATTCGGACTATGTTTGGTGATAATTTAAAATACCTAAGGGAGATTAAAAAAATTTCACAACAACAAGCTGCTGAAGACCTCGGACTACCCCGGACTACGTTGGGTGATTATGAACGCAATCATACAGAACCAAATATTACGATGCTCTGTAAAATTGCCGGTTATTTTAATGTCGATCTGGATGACTTACTGAAGCATCAAATGCATCAACTTCAGAGTAAGTCCATGGACCGGGATTTTAAAGTGCTTGCAATAACGGTCGATCCTTCCCACAGACAAAATATAGAATTGGTAGATGTAAGAGCTGAAGCGGGTTATTTGCAATCTTTCCAGGATCCACAATTTATTAAGCAATTACCCCGGATGTATGTTCCTAAAATGCACCAGGGAAGTTATCGCGCGTTTGAAATCAGAGGCGACTCTATGTTGCCTGTAGAAAGCGGTACCATCATTATCGGGCAATATGTAGAAAAACTTTCTGATATTAAAAATGATCATACGTATATCGTCGTGCATAAATCTGATGGTATTGTTTATAAAAGAGTCAAGGTTTCGAAGGAAAAGAAAGAAATTCAATTGATTTCAGACAATACAGTATATGAACCATACACGTTGCCATTTAATCAGATCAGTGAACTTTGGCAATATAAAGCGCATCTTGGGTTTAATGATATGAAATCCAGTTTAGATCAAATGATGGATGACCGGTTGCAGGATATCCATAAAAAAGTAAGTCAGATTTATAAGAAAGTAGTTAAGTCCTAATTACTAGGTGATCGACAGAAAATGAGCTCCTGGTATTGATATTCGCTGTAGTAATGAGTTCATTTTACATCATGATTTAATAAAAAGGGTTTATTTTCTTTGATTGTTATTCCGATAACAGTTAAATCCAACTTCTCTATATTGAGAAGAACCTTTATTTTGCGGTAATGAAATTTTTAAGGATATTTTTCTGCCTTGGAATTATTTTTTTAATAAATTATTCTATCAGCGCCCAGGTAAAGAAACCTGCAAGAAAAAAAGTACAAATTAACTCAACGGCTAAATGTACTTCAAAATCAGACTCTCTTGAATTATTCAAATTTTATAAATCACTTCATGGACAGGAATGGACCAGGCCCTGGAATCTTTCAAGCCCTAAGAATACCTGGGAGGGAGTTTCTGTCAACAAATCTGGTTGTGTTTCAGAAATCGTATTTTCTGATAATAATCTTAGTGGATCTATTCCCGCTTTAAATCTTCCTGCTCTGGTCCAGCTCATGGTAGACGAAAAAAAAGTAAATGGTATTTTTCCTTCGTTAAGTTTATTGCCCAACCTTAAATCATTAATCATCATTGTACCTGAGATAACCGGTACGTTTCCTGCGTTGGACAAGAACATCGAACTTGAATTGTTGAATATTGATTGCCCTCAGATAACAGGCAGTATACCTAATTTTGAAAAACAAATTAAGTTGGAAGAATTGTATCTGAATGGTAATCTTGCCGGAATTCTGCCGGAATTTACCAAGCTGGTCAAACTGCAAAATCTTGCGATCAGCGGACCCAAGATTACTGGCCATCTCCCTTCGTTTAATTTTTTCCCATTACTTCTGGATCTGAAAATAAACAATACTTCAATTAATGGTAGTATTCCAAATTTCCAGTCAAATGTTTTATTAAAATCAATCGATCTTTCTTCAAATAAATTAAGCGGAGTCATTCCCGATTTGAATGCATTATCAAAACTTGATTATCTCAATTTGTCGAATAATCAACTTACCGGTCAAATACCCAACATGGAGGGATTAAGTCTGCTTGAAGAAATAAATATGGAAAAAAATAAATTGAGTGGTCATATCCCTTCTATTAAGCTTCCAAAACTCAGGATATTACGAATGAATCAAAATCAATTGGACGGATCTCTATCTGATTTTGAATTCATCCCATCTATTCGCTTGATTGATCTTAGTAATAATAAGCTTAATGGGACTATCCCCGATTTTAAATATATGCCAGTATTGGAGAAACTCAATCTCAATAATAATCTTCTTACCGGAGAGATTCCTGATTTTACGAGGTTACCTGACCTCCTAAACCTGTTACTGAATGATAATATGCTTACTGGTAAAATTACCGATTTCAGTCATTTAACTAATCTTATTACCCTTCATTTACAAAATAATAAATTCAAAGGCAAAGCACCCAAATTTAAAAAGTGTATAAACCTCAGGAATTTAAAAACTACATGAATACATCAAAGCCTGATAAACTTAAATGTTTCGGAAGTACTTCCTGATGTAAGAAGAATAAAATATACGCCAGACGGTAATTGATCTACCTGGATGGATTTTGTATCGATCGTATTCTTTTTTACTTGCATGGTTTTTCCGTTAACATCAACGATGACATATTTATATTCAGAACCTGTAGGAGCTGACACTTGCAGTACGTCGTTCACCAGAGTAGGAAATACTTTAAAAGCAGAAGTGTTGTTACGATAAACTGATTTAATTTCAGAATAATCAAAAGACCCATCGACGAAATTCAGTTTTATCCTGTAATAATTCCAACCGGGTGATGATCCCAAATCATGATAAGAATAGGAATGCAAATTGTTTTCTCTATTCAAACAATCCATAGATTTAATATTGTCAAACGATTTAAAATCAACACTTCTCTGAACAGTATAATGAGCACATTCTGATTCATCTGATTTGGACCAATGTAACATTACACCGGCATTTTGCTCCCGAACATTAAAAGCCATGCCTTTGATAGCCAGCCCTTTTAATCTCTTTCCTGAAAGAATAAGGTCATCTATGTTCCATATTTCTTGACTATTATCAGTAAAGGCAACTATTTTGACTTTAATACTCGTGATCCCCGGCTTAAAAAAGGTAATAATAGCGGTAGAGCTCAACGTAAGGGTATCCAACCCGCTACCTGGTACTCCATAAACAGTACTGGTATCATAGGATGTTTTAATTAATGAGTCGGCATTAAATCCCCATTTGTTATCAGCCTCACTATTGATTGGAGAACTACTACCCGATATCCTGATTTGCGGAAGTTCTGAAAAGGAATTACCATTTACCGCTACATATATTTTAATGGAATCATTCTTGTCCAAACCCTGGCCATTACTGGTTGAGGTACCACTGAATCTCAACCTGAATCTAATACTATCATAGTTTGATACAATGACAGAATCCATGACTAAGGTATCACTGGTATTACTAATCTGCCAGGATCTTTTACCTGTTAATATCCTTTGTTTAGCCGGAGTATCATTGGCGCCATCTGTAGTATCACCTATCAGAGCAGTGGATACACCACCGATAAGCCCAGTTCCAAGTCCTTTACCTTTCCAGACAGTATCACCTTCAAAGCTGGTATACTTGATGGTATCCTGAGCTTGACTGCAAATGGTTAATAAAGTGAAAAAGGTAAGTAAAAAAAAGGTTTTCATAGCAAAGCTGTTTTTAAATGTTCAACATAAAGACTAAACGTAATAAATCAATGATATGTTAGTAAAGAAATATTGCTTTAGCCCAATTTTTAACAAAATCAAGTCCCTGGAAAAAAGGGATAACTGAGATCGTATATTTATAATGTAGGGAACGACCTAAATGTCAGGTCAAAGCTATTTAAAATGGATTACAGGGGAAAATTAACAAAATTTTTTCAAAATTCCATTTAAAATTGTGTGGCTTGTTCAGGTCATTAAAACCTTCAGGCAACTTTCCTTTTTTTGATCAAAAATATCATAAGCTTTACTCCCTTCAGCTAGTGGAAACCTGTGAGTAAATAAAGTATTTAATACTGTTTTATGTTTTACAATTAAAGGCAACGTAGTGGTCATCAGGGATCTGGCCGGACACCGTCCGCTTTTATACGTAACGTTTTTGTTATAAACATCGGCTGGTTTAAATACAAAGGAGTCGGTAGTGTGGACTCCAATGGTAGAAATAATACCTCCCGGTCGTACAAGGTCAAAGGCTAAACGCTGGGCTGATTCATTGCCTACGGCTTCGATGACTGCATCTACTCCTCTTCCTTGAGTAAGATCAAGAATCTTTTTTAGCAGATCACTATCTGATTTCATTGGTATTCCATTGAATGAAGATGCCACAGCCAATCGATCACTAACCTGATCAATAGAGTACACAGCGGATGCACTCATTAGACTTGCGCCAAATATGGCCATCAGACCAACCGGGCCACAACCAATCACCGCGATTTGATCTCCAGGTTTGATTTCACATAAAAGAGCACCAAAATATCCGGTAGAAAAAATATCACCACTCAGTAATGCTTCATGGGGCATTAAATCATAATTACTGTATTTCATCAAAGTGGTATCCGCTAAAGGAACTCTTATAAATTCTGCCTGGGCTCCCTGCAGGCCAATACCATTCTCTACCCAACCATAAATTTGATTGTGCACACACCTGGCACTCAATCCCCGCAAACAATAAAAACAAACCCCACAAGCTGTTGTAAACGGACTTACTACTTTGTCCCCTTTTTGAAATGATTTTACATCTTTACCGAGTTCGATGATTTCACCGGCGAACTCATGGCCCATGGCAGTGTGCATATCGATTCCTGATTCTCTACCATGGAAAACATGAAGGTCAGACCCACAGATGGCACAACAATCCATTTTGATAATGACATCAGTGGTTTGTTCAATGACGGCGTCAGGAATAGATTCATATGTGATGGACTGTATACCGGTAAACGTCAATGCTTTCATAAATAAAGGGAAATTTCTAATAAACTGAATTAGTAAAAATAAGGCTAAGTATAAAACAAATTTGATCCTTTATTCAAAGATGCTTTCAATGATAATTCATATTCAACTTAAAATAATGTAAACCATAGAATAATATCCTATATTAGCTTTCTCACTTTAATAGAATAAATAACTATCATGGTCAACAGACGAAAATTTATTAAACAGTCCTCTGCATTTGCAGGGATTTCTATATTGCCATTTCCAATTTTCGGGAAACAGGCTCCTTCCAATAAGGTAATTCTGGCAGTATCCGGGGTCAATAGCCGCGGATCCTGGTTAGCAGAATATTTTGCAAAAATTGAAAATGTTGAGGTGGCCTATATCTGCGATGTAGAAGATAAAGCCATCGCAAACGGAATCAAAGCCCTTGCATTCACTGGAAAAACTCCTACTGTAATTAAAGATATTCGCAAACTGGTCACTACTGCGGACCTCGATGCAGTGGCTATAGCTATGCCGGATCATTGGCATACACCAGCAGCAATATTGGGTGTCACCCATGGTAAACATGTCTATGTGGAAAAGCCCTGCGGTTATAATCCCGGTGAAGGAGAGCTAATTACTGCAGCCTCTAAAAAATATAAACCGCTGATCCAAATGGGTAATCAACGAAGATCGTATCCTACACTTCAGGAAGCTGTAAAACGAGTGCAAGATGGTCTGATTGGCAAGGCCTATTTTGCTAAAGCATGGTATACTAACAAACGAAAACCTATTGGTGTCGGTAAAGTAATTCCTGTACCATCGACTTTAGACTTTAATCTTTGGCAAGGTCCCGCTCCGCGAAAAGAATACAAAGACAACCTGGTCCATTACAATTGGCACTGGTTTTGGCACTGGGGTACCGGCGAAGCATGTAATAATGGTACTCATGAAGTAGATTGTTGCCGATGGTTTCTCGGTGTAGACTTTCCTACTAAAGTGAGTTCGACCGGTGGCAGATACGCATTTAAAGATGATTGGCAAACTCCGGATACACAAGTAGCAGGATGGGAATTTGGTGATAGAAAAGCGATATCCTGGGAAGGGAGAAGTTGTAATGATTATAATATTGAAGGCAGTGGTCGAGGTTTTATAATTCATGGAGATAAAGGTACCTTAGTGAATGACGGTGCTGGATCTTACAAAATTTATGATCTTGATAATAAACTCATCGATACGGTAGATGCTAATGTAAAAGCAGATGCATCTAACAAAGTAAGCCCTGCGGCACAGCTTGATAAACTGCATCTTGAAAACTTTGTAGAATCCATTCGAGGTAATACTAAAATCAATTCCCCGGTAGCAGAAGCCTCTAAGAGTGTATTGCTTTGCCATTTAGCCAATATCTCTCATAGAACAGGACGTACTTTACATACTGATCCTAAGAATGGTCACATTATTAATGATGCTGAAGCCACTAAACTTTGGAACAGGACATACGAAAAGGGGTGGGCACCGGTAATTTAATAAA
>JBDTUE010000096.1:0-14208 GCA_040007895.1 Saprospiraceae bacterium
GAAGGGTGAAAGGTGAAAAAGGTGAAGGGGCGACTTTCGGACTTTCAATCTTCCCGTCTTTCAGACTTAACCCTTTATCTTTTAACCTTTTTAGCCTTAACCTTTTCATCTTTTATTCATTCCAAGTCCGGCCTCAACTGAACAAACACCGGTTCTCTTAATGTATCATTCGGAGTGATCGATGCATATTGAATTTCGCAAATTCTGATTGGTTTGACCCAGGTAGTATTCTTTTCTTCTTCCATTTTAATATTTACGGGTTTTGAATCAACTACGATAGGCATAAGGGTATTCTGTTTGAGATCGTTCAATAAAGCTGCGTCAAATCCTGAACCCACTCGGCCGCGATAAATCCATTCCCCGTTTTCACCTTTCGAAATCAGTTGCATAGCACCAAAATGCTCTTCACGGTCCCCTTTGCCGGCAGTAAATCCTGCGATATAACATTCAATAGTATTCCTGAATTTTATTTTTATCCAGTCATTGCTTCTTTTCCCTGGAATATAAATGCTATCTCTTTTTTTAGCCATGATCCCTTCGAGGTTCATTTTTTCGGCGGCATTAAAAAGACTTGCTCCATCATCGAATACATCACTCAATCGAAAGACATTCTTTGATTTTACCAGGTCTCTTATCCAAGCCTGTCTTCTGATAATGGGCTCTTTGAGCAAATGACGGCCGTCAATATACATCAGGTCAAATAAATAACAATATGCTGGTTTGGATTTTTTAATGATATCTATTGCAAAATTGCCTGCATGCATACGGGATATTACATCCATAAAAACCGGCAAACCTTTTTGGTTAAGGCATACAATCTCTGCATCAAAAATGCCAACACTGATATTAAGATCTTCCCTGGCTTTAAGGATCTCAGGAAATTGTTTTGAAATATCTCTGCCTGAGCGGGAAAGAATCTTGATATTTTCTTCATCTACCTGGAGAGTAACCCGGATACCATCCCATTTAACTTCGTAAATGAAAGATTCAGCCGGTTGAGGCAGGGTGGGCGATGAAATAGCCAGCATAGGTGATATATAGGTATTCCTGTCCCATTGATTTTTATCTACCCGTTCAAGCAACCATTCTTTGCCTTTGGTATTATGCATCCTGAATTCGCCTTCCAATTCAGGACTAAATAATCTAAAATAAAACCCATCTTTTTTTTCTTTGGTAATTTCAAATTTACCTCTTGCAAAAATCCACATCGGACCTCCACCATATTCTCCCTTGGGAATGACTCCTTCAAAATGTAAATATTGAACAGGGTGGGGTTCTGTTTCAATAGCCATTCTTTTGATACCGGGTATATCCGGCATTCCACGAGGTACTGCCCAACATCTTAATACACCTTCAACTTTCAATCTCAGATCATAATGCAATCGGGACGCATGATGCCGGTGTATTACAAAAGCATTAGGATCATCGTATTCATCATTAGATTCGTTTTGAGATTCACCTTGATCTCCGGTAGGTTCTGGACTTTTTTCAAAATCCCGCTTGCCCATATAAGTAGTTAACTGTCCCGGAGTTTTATGTTTATTGCCTTCTGGATTAATGGTTTCTTTTGGTTGAGATTTACGGAAAGTGTGCAACAACATTGCTTTGCTATAGAAGCCATCCCAGGCATCTCCGTATTGTTCCAAATATTTTGGAGCGGAATGGATATCATAAGCTTTACCACTTTCAAGTTGATCGAGGTCTGCCCAATTGACTGGCATTGAAACCGGGGCTTGCGGTTTACCTCTCAGGGAGTATGGTGAAATTATAGTCTGTGAAGCATGATTGCGTTGAATGTCAATAAAAATTTTATCAGTTCGTTGATTTTTCCTAATGTTGAGAGTACATAAGTCTTTATGATTGGATGCGAATTCTTCGGTAATTTTTCTAAGGACATCCATCATTTCTTCATAGGTATTCGCCGGTTCGATGGGTACGAACAGGTGAAGGCCTTTATTACCACTCGTTTTTAAAAAAGGAGTATATCCATAAGCGGATAAAAATTTTTTAAGCGAGACAGCTATGGTTTTAGTATTGGACCACCATCCTTCTTCAGGAGGATCAAGATCAAAAACCAGTACATCCGGTTTATCAAAGTTTGGACGTCGGCAATTCGCCATGTGGAGTTCAAGACCGGCGAGATTGGCTATCCATACAAGGGTGGCTTCTTCATCTGCAATGATATAATGTTTAGCTTCTTTACCGAGTGTAACACTATCGATCCATTCCGGAGTCCAGTCCGGTTTGTTTTTTTGAAAAAAGACTTCACCTTCTATTCCATCGGGATACCGAATCAGACTAAGCGGTCGGCCTTTGATATATTTAAGAATAGTAGGCCCTATAGATAGATAATATTGAATGATCTCTGCTTTAAGTATTCCATCATTTTTATAAATAGTTTTTTCGAGATTGCTGATTTTAAGTACCCTCTTGCCAATCTGTGTAGTATGAAATGTAGATTTAGCCATTTAAAAATAAAGATCAATAAAACAGATAAAGATCATTGCGATAAAAATACACAGAATCCTGAACCCATCTTTTATGTTTTTCATAAGCAGGACATCAAATCAGGATCTATTTTAGCATAAGCTCTTAGAATGTTTTTATGATTTATTCTATAAAAGAAAGAACAGAATGACATCTAAAAAATTTATAAAAGAAGTTATCAGTGAGTTTCAACTATTGCCCCAACATTATCCTCCAATCTTCAACGCTCACTATGGATAAATCTATTTGTTTTACTTTTGATCAGTGGCTTGGTTGATCCATATAATTGAATGAAACAATTACTTTAATTTTTTTTTGAAGCTTATGAAGATTGGTTTGATTTCTGACACGCATTCGTTCCTCGATCCGGCTATATTGACTTTATTTGAGGATAGGGATGAGATCTGGCACGGTGGGGATTTTGGTTCCCAGGAAGTAATCGATCAACTCAAATCCTGTAAACCATTAAAAGGAGTATCTGGCAATATTGACAATCCGCAAATTATGCGTCAGTACCCGTTTGATCTTCATTGGTCCATTGGAAATTTTAATGTTTATATGACCCATATTGCGGGATATCCCGGTAAATATGCGGCCCGAGTAAAAAAGCAATTTGTAAGTGCACCTGTAGACTTATTCATTTGCGGTCACTCTCATATTCTTAAGATCATGAAAGATCAAACGTATGGACATCTGCACATCAATCCCGGTGCTTGTGGCCACGAAGGATTTCATAGCATACGCACTGCTGTTCGATTCGAAATAGTAGAAGATACTTTGAAAAATCTTGAGATCATTGAACTTGGTTTAAGAGGAAGATTGAATACATGAACAGTTTCAATTATTTTTAAATTCTATTTAACTTTTTTATGTCCGATAAGCACATCCTGACAGAGACCATTCATCTTTTTCCTGATCTGGATGATTTACTTATACCATTACTCCGTTCTTTAAGTAAAAATGAATGGAATGCTCGGACGATTGCAAAACTATGGACTGTTAAAGATGTTGCTGCTCACTTGTTAGACGGAAATTTGAAAGGCCTTTCCAATTCGAGAGACCATTATTTTGGACCTAATACGAGCAATATCGATTCATATTCTGACCTGGTTTCTTTTATTAATCGATTAAATCATACCTGGACCGATGCTGCGCAACGTTTAAGTCCTGTTTTATTAATAGATCTATTAGAAATAACCGGGAAACTATATTCAGATCACTTATTTACACTTAACCCTGATGATAAAGCGATTTTTTCCGTAGCCTGGGCCGGTGAAGTGACTTCAAGCAATAGGTTTCATATCAATAGAGAGTACACAGAAAAATTTCTGCATCAACAACAAATTAGGGATGCAGTATTTAAGCCAGGTCTCTTGACGAAAGAGTTATTTTTTCCATTTATGGATACCTTAGCAGAGGGACTTCCATATACCTATAGGAATGTGGAAGCACCAACCGGTACTATTCTCACTTTAACCGTCATTTCAGAGATCGGAGGATCCTGGAGCATAATCAAAAGGGAAAAAAATTGGGAATTAATAAAAACCAAAGAGGTAAGACCTGATGCAAAGGTTGAAATCGATCCGGAAACTGCCTGGAAATTATTTTCTAAAGGTATGATGGCACAAGATGCGATGGAAAAAATCAAAATTTATGGAGATCTTGAATTAGGATTAAACGTATTGAAGATGATTTCCGTCATGGCCTGATGAAACTGCTTTATTAGTCTATACATTTCAAATCTGTCTTAACCCTTTGACTTCGCTTTAATGGGCTAACTTTGCATTTCATGATGACGGAAGATGAAAATACAGGTATTGTTGAGGAGACTGATGATCTTCAGGATGAATTAATTATTAAAATCGATAAGCGACAATCACCTATCCGCATTGATTCATTTTTAAACGATAGACTTAAAAATGTTTCTCGTACGAGGATTCAGCATGGATTAAGAGCGGGGGCAATTACGGTAGATGGGTATTCCGTCAAACCGAATTTTAAGATAGCACCACTTCAGACTATTAAAGTGATTGTTCCTCACCAGGAAAAGTATGATATCATTCCTGAGGACATTCCATTGAATATCCACTATGAAGACGATGATCTGATGATTATCAATAAACCTGCAGGCATGGTGGTACATCCGGGAGTAGGAAACCCCAGGGGGACATTATTGAATGGATTGGCACACTATTTAAACTACGATGAATCCAAAAAGAAATCTTCTGAACCGGGGTTTAACTATGAGCGTTTAGGATTAGTCCATCGGATAGATAAAGAAACATCGGGATTATTAGTCATTGCAAAAAACGAATTTGCATTGTCACATTTAGCCAAACAGTTTTATGATCATACTTCATCCCGGGAATATGTGGCCCTCGTTTGGGGTGAACCCGAACTTCAGGAAGGTATAGTTGATTTGCCTATAGGAAGACATCCACGGCATAGACAATTATATACTGTTTTTCATGACCGGGATAAAGGTAAACATGCTGTGACTCATTGGGAAATGATAGAAAGAATGTATTATGTATCTCTGATTAAATGTATATTAGAAACAGGCCGTACCCACCAGATCAGGGTACATATGCAATCACAAGGACATCCCGTATTTAATGATGAACGATATGGTGGTGACAGAATAGTCAAAGGGACGGTGTATACCAAATACAAACAATTTGTAGATAATCTATTTGAAGGATTCCCGAGACACGCGCTGCATGCTAAGACCCTGGGTATTGATCATCCCGTTACCGGCCAAAGATTGACTTTTGATTCACCGTTACCCAATGAGTTTGAAATTTTATTGGAGAAATGGCGGAATTACATCAGGAATCAAAAGGAATTAAAAGGATGAATCTCGAAGATAGAATCGGAATTTGTGTCCAGGTAGGAAAGTTTCTTTTGGGAAAACCAAATGATTTGATGGAGGTGATAAGGAAAGCAGGCCAGGAAAATGTCTGGTTTGATTCAATGTATACCTGGTCAGCTATTGAAAACATAGCAACTATTTTTTTGAAAGAAGAAAACCTTAGAGCATGGACCGCTAATTATTCTATTGTAGAAGGGACATCAAAAAAAGTAGGACTGGTCATGGCGGGCAATATTCCATTGGTTGGATTTCACGACGTGCTGGCGATATTTATCTGTGGTCATTACAGCATTCTAAAACTATCTCAAAAGGATAGTTTACTTTGGCCTTATATCCTTGGAGTATTTAAAACAATAGATGCTCGCACGGAATCATATTTTACGATTGAAGATCGGTTGAATGGAATAGATGCAGTGATTGCTACCGGAAGTGATAATGCATCCAGGTATTTTTTGTATTACTTTGACAAATATCCCCATGTGATAAGAAAGAACAGGGTAGGAATCGCAGTAATAACAGGTCAGGAATCGGAAAAAGAACTTATGTCATTGGGCTCAGATGTATTTCAATTTTATGGCTTAGGTTGTAGAAATGTATCTTCATTATTGGTCCCGGAAGGATATGATTTTATTCCCTTATTAAAATTATGGGAATCTTATGGAACTCTGAGAGACAACCATGCATACAATAATAATTATGATTACAATTATGCGATTTATCTGTTGAATCAAACTCCGTTTTTGGCAAATGGGTCTATTATATTACTGGAGAGTACGGACCTGGTGAGTCGATTGGCTTGTTTGAATTATAGATATTATAAGACTATAGAAGATGTCATTACTATCTTATCCTCTTCAAAAGATAAGATCCAAACCATTGTATGTCATCAAGACCTTTCAGGAATTAGTGTATTAAATCCTGGTCAGACGCAATGTCCGGCCCTAATGGATTATGCAGATGATGTGGATATTGTTCAATTTCTTTTGAAATTATGACGATAAAGGAAAGAGCCGCTTCTGTCTTGATAATCCTCGAAAAATATTTTCCTGAACCGGAAGTACCTTTAAATCATAAGGATCCATTTACATTATTGATAGCCGTATTGCTTTCAGCTCAATGTACCGATGAACGTGTAAATAAAATAACGCCCATGTTATTTGAATTAGCCGATGATCCCTGGAAAATGTCCAAACTTACAGCACAACAAATTGAGCAAATCATAAGACCCTGTGGACTCGGGCCCGCCAAATCAAAAGCTATACACCTTACGTCCAACATATTAATAAATCAATATCATGGCGTAGTACCAGATCAAATCGAATTATTGGAACAACTTCCAGGAGTTGGTCATAAAACTGCTTCTGTAGTACTTTGTCAGGCATTTAATAAGCCGGCATTTCCGGTAGATACACACATTCAACGATCAGCATATCGATGGGGATTGAGTGATGGTAAAAGTGTAGTTCAAACCGAAAAAGATTTAAAAAAACTTATTCCGGAGTCTCTTTGGATTAAAGCTCACTTACAGATTATTTTATTTGCCAGGAAATATTGTCCGGCTAGAGGACATGACATGATGGATTGTCCGATATGTTCAAAATATGGTATTAAAAGCAGAATGTAATAAAGAGCTATTCAAAGGTTTTGTTTATTCAACAGGATTCGATTTTTTAGATCCTAATGACTTAAAAAAGAACTTTCGAATGGTTTAAGCGAAGTCAATAAATCAAAATGGAAGACCCAGCGATAAATTGTATTGAAGGTCACTTAATTTAGTGGTCCTGGGATAATGAGTTCCATTCTCCTGTAAATAGGGTGTTCTTAATTTTAAGCCAGCGTCAAATCGGATAATAAAATAATTAAAATCTAACCGGAGGCCGGCTCCAGAGCTTAAATAAAGCTGCGATAAAAACTTGCTTGTCAATTCTCCTCCAGGTTGAAGGTCATCTTTTTTAAGAAGCCAAACATTACCTCCATCAAACAGGAATGCACCTTTGAAAACAGAAAAAATATCAAACCTGTATTCAGAACCAAACTCCAACTTAAAATTTCCGGTTTGATAAAAGCTCAACCTGTTTGAAGCAACCGTGTTTTTAAATACACCAGGCCCTATTTCTCTGATAGCCCATCCCCTGATACTATTGGGCCCGCCGACATAAAATTGTCTTACAAATGGAATACTATTATCCTTTTCCCCGAATGGCAGAGCTAATCCAGTAGCTAATCGCATGCCCAATTGATTGGTGCTGGACAATCTGATGGTGTACCTGGCGTCCAATTCTGTTCTTATAAATCTTGAAATTTTAGGGAGAATAGTTTTTTTGGTAAATAAATCAGCTACGCCGGCTTCAAGACCTGAAGATTCGAAACTGGTCAGGATACGGGATACATTTTGATTTCCATATTTTTTATTGATGTCTGCAGATAGCTCTTTAAAAAAAACTCCCGCTAATAATCTGTCTTCAAAACTTTTTATTAAAAATTCCTGAGCTGCATTTCTGAATCCATCCGAGAGATCATAATTTAGATAATCAAAACCGATAGGGTTAAACCTATAAAATATCCGGTTATCTTTTGAAAATTCATAACCAAAACTGATTTTGGATTCACGCTGAATAGATTTTTCAGTACTTCCACTAAATGAATTATAAAATAATTCATAAATATTGGCAATATTGATTCGGGTTCTTGCACTATATTTTAATTCATTGTAAAAACGACTAGAAATAAGGCCCAGATTAGTTGCAAATTTTACGAATCCAATCTCAATAAATCTTGGGAAGGTAAGGCTTGATTGAATATTCAATCCCTTGGGTATAAGGATTTTTCCAGAATCAATTTGGAATCCGATATTAGGTATGACAGAAACAGTAAACTGTTCCCCTCCCCGGAATAAATTCCTATGCCTGTACTGAAGCGCTACTCTGAAATCAAATAGTTTGTTTCCAGCTACCTGATCCTTATTCGTCACATAACTTGATTCCAAATCAACCTGGAAGTATTGTTTTTTAACGGGAGGCAGATAAACAAGGAGCTGCAGGCTATCTTCGGCGGTTAACTCTGGAGTGATGCTTACGCTCCTGTATATTCCCAGATTTTGAAGGGTACTTCTTGTTTTTTGAATAGCACTTAAACTATATAAACTGTCCTTTCCAAATTGAAGATATTTTTTGAGTATGGTGGGTTTTAAAGTTTGTTCCTTTTGATTATCATGAAAAATTAGATTTTCAATGACCGTGTCAGTTTTGCCTTTTGGATTTATGAGTCGATCGTAAGAAAAGATATGTACATCAGAGATCGTAAACTGCGTAAAGTCGACATTACCCTCAGAAGGTAAAATCGAACATTTCAGATCTATACTTTGATTCGTGGAGTCGGAATAATAATAATCAAAATTTGATTTGTTTATTTGGTAATAACCGACATCCTGTAACGTCTGAATTATTTTAGCCTGATCCGGCAGCAAGATCTGTTCATCAAGCGGCATTCCCGGTTTTAGTTTTAAAAACGGTTTGATTGAATCCAAAACCCGTTGCACACTTGAATTAGTAGAAGTGTATTCAATAGATTTTATCCGAAGTGGTTTACCCGCAGCCACGGTGTAGGTGACGACCGCTCTCTTTTTATTTTGGTTGACTTTATAAGTAACTTCTCCCTGGTAGTAACCACTCGCATTCAGGTGCTTGATGAGGTCGTCTTTGTTGTTCTCGGCTCCGGCGACAGTATACCATGTAGGCCTTTCTGAAAGTTTATTGATAAACAGCCTGTCCCACCAGGTGGTATCATTAAGGTCACTGTGCTTGAAATAAAAATAGAGATAACCTTTTCCTAGTCCGTATCTGGGATGGGGTACAGCAAATTTTAGCTTTTCACGATTAAATTTCTTTTTTGTGAGCTCCGACGGTTTAAGCTTTACTTTATTTTCTAGTAATAGAATTTTATCCTCTGGAATGTACTTATTTATAGAACACGAAAATAGTATCAGGATACACCACGCAAGGGTGATAAATCGAAAGAGTTTGAATATACTATTGATATGTCTAATTTTATCCTTCAATGATATCAGAAAAAAATACAAAAATAATACGATCTCTGGCCCATAAAAAGTATAGATATCAGCATAATTTGTTTATAGCCGAAGGTCGAAAGATAATAATAGATATGCTAAAATCTGGTTTTAAAGCTATACATCAGCTTTATCTCACGGAGGAGGCTAAATTGGATAATGGACCTGTATTAGAACCAGTTAAAGATACTCTGATATTGCTCACTGTTAAGGAAATGAATCATATCAGTAACCTGGATTCGGCTTCTGATATGATTCTAATAGGAAAAATTCCTACGCCGACAGACAGTAATGATATTGACTTTAGCCATGGAATTCATCTCTTTCTGGATCAGATTCAGGATCCGGGTAATCTTGGAACTATCTTCAGAACCGCTGAATGGTTTGGAGTGAAGAGCATTGGAATGAGTAATGGATGTGCAGATTACCTTCAGCCTAAAGTCATTCAGTCTTCCATGGGAAGTTTCTGGCGATTACCCATTTGGATCGGAGATTTAAAAAACACCTGGCCCATTGGATTCGAAATTTTCGGTGCTGATCTTCAGGGGAATTCACTTTATGAAACCAAATTTCATTCAAATGGCGTATTGGTAATTGGAAGTGAAGGTCAGGGTTTGAGTAAAGAATCCAGAACAATCGTCAATCACTATGTGAGGATACCTGCTTTTTCAGGTAATGTCGAATCTTTAAATGCTGCAAATGCTGCCGCAATAATCCTTAGTGAATGGAAAAGACAGACTATAACTGAATTCTAATCAAGAGATAAGTTTAACGCCAGCTTATAGCCAGTAAAAAGCTTAAAGATATTTTTTGATCGCAGGTTCCAAAGCCTCACCACGAAGATTAGTTGCTACGATGACACCCTCTTTGTTTAAAAGGAATGTTTGGGGGATAGATTGTATTCCATAGGTTCTCCCGGCAGCGCTATTCCAATGCTGAAGATCACTTACATGATTGGGCCAGGTCAGATGATCTGCTGCAATAGCTTCTTTCCAATTTTCTTTTGCTCCGGGCCTATCGAGAGATACGCTATATACAGTGAATCCTTTGTCCTTGTATTTATTATAAATATTAACAACATTTGGGTTTTCCCTTCTGCAGGGCCCACACCAACTAGCCCAAAAATCAAGTAAAACCACTTTGCCCCGGAGTGATTTTAATTCGATGTTTTTACCCTCTGGATCCGGGAGGCTGATATTAGGAGCTTCTGAACCCTCTTTGATTAAATAGGTACTTTCTCTAGTCGCTATATCTCGTTCCAATGAAGTAACCATATTATCCAAATCGGAAGTATAAGTACTTTTTGGATACTTTGCTCGAAGGTTGATGACTATATTTTTCAAAAGAGCAACATCTTCTTTTGACCCGGTAATACCACCGAAAGCGTAATATAAAGCTGCGAGCGGATCTTGTGCTTTAATAGATTCGGCTCTTAATTCCGCTAAACCAATTTCTTTGTTAAACATTTGGCCTAGAAGTTGATGAGCCTTAGTAGATTCTTCAGAGCCCTTAATAATACATTTTCCAGCATCCATGTCACCCAGAGAACCTGTTATTTGAAGTGACTTTTCTGAACCATTTAGAATAAGGGGTACGAACCTATTGCCAATGCGGATTCGATAGATACCTGCATCAAGTGGTTTATCCGTCTGAATAGTGTATTTACCACTTCCATTCAGTTCAGCTTGACTGATCACATCTATTTTTTTAGTAACTAACTGTAATCTGTCAAAAAAGACCCGAAGATCAGAGGCATCAGTTACCTTGCCTTTAATAGTTAAACCAGTAGAGCTGGTTCCTGCACAATTTAGCGCGAGCATGGATAAAGCACAAGCAAAACCAAGGACAAATAAAGATCTAAACATATTAAATAAAAATTTAATGCAAAAATAAGATTTTTTAAGGAAAAGTTCAAGTGGCATTCAGCCAGATCATCTTCAGGACTCCATAATGTCTGAAAGCCGATCCGTATAATCTTTTATCCAAAGATTCATGTTACCTATAGTTAAATTGTCAATTTCAAAATCACCGGACATGGTGGTAGTTCCAAGTCGCATGAATTCGATCGGATGCTGACCCACTATTTTTTGAAACGCATTTTCTTTCTCTGGAAGAATAGCTACTACGACTCTTGATTGTCCTTCTCCAAATAAAAAACTATCCTTTCTGATTCCAGGCTTAGAGATAATCTTTACTCCTAATTCATTTTTCATACAGGATTCAAACAAACTAACCAATAAACCTCCATCACTGATATCGTGGGCTGCGGCAATCAATCCATTTCTGATTAATTGTTTCACAGCTTCCTGTACTTTAAGTTCTTTTTTCAAATCGAAGTATGGGACAGGTGAATGAAATATCCCTTGGACGGACCTTAAATATTCACTGGATGATAAATTATCCGTGATTGGTCCCAGTAAATATAAAATCAAACCAGGTTGAGTAAATGAAATGAATGTCTTTTGATGAATAGGCAAAAGTCCTATCATTCCAATGGTAGGAGTGGGGTAGATAGGGATGGTTTGTCCACCTGTTTGTGATTGATTATAAAAACTAACATTGCCACCCGTCACTGGTGTATTAAAGGCTCTGCATGCAATACCCATGCCTTTGATCACCTCTACAAATTGAAAATAAACTTCCTGATCATAAGGATTTCCAAAATTTAAACAATTAGTAATGGCCAATGGCTCACCTCCGGAACAAACGATATTGCGTGCTGCTTCTGCCACAGCTATTTGAGCACCCACATTGGGATCGGCATAAACATATGCGCTATTACAATCCACGGTCATAGCCAGTGCTTTTTCTGTTCCTTTGACCCATACCAGAGAAGCGTCCGAAGGTTGATTCGTATTCATTGATCCGGTCCTCACTGTAGAATCATATTGCTGATATATCCATTTTTTTGAAGCAAGATTGAGTGAAGTAATTAATTTCATTGCCACTGCCCCAAGGTCAGTAGGTTCTTCAACCTGATCCAGTTTAAATTCTTTTATTTTAGCAAAATAAGCTGGAGTTTGAAATGATCTGTTGTAGACTGGAGCCCCTCCACCTAATACAAGGCTTTCTGCCGGGATTTTAGCCACCAGGGATCCATGAAAATAATATTCCAGATCAGTGTCGTCTGTAACTTCTCCTATCTGGGCACACTCCAAGTCCCATTTATCAAAAATTTGTAAAACTTTGGATTCTTCTCCTTTTTTGCATACCACCAACATTCGTTCCTGGCTTTCGGATAAGAGGATTTCATACGGTTCCATTTCTTGTTGCCTGAGGGGTACTTTGTCAAGATGAATAATCATCCCTGATTTACCTTTTGCCGACATCTCAGATGTAGAACAAGTAATACCTGCAGCTCCCATATCCTGCATACCTACAACGCAACCGGTTTGAATAACTTCAAGGGTAGCTTCCAAAAGTAATTTTTCCTGGAATGGATCGCCTACCTGGACTGAAGGGAGATCATCGGCACTGTCTTCTGTCAGGTCAGCAGAAGCGAAGGTTGCTCCATGAATACCATCTTTACCGGTTGAAGATCCAACTATAAAAACGGGATTACCAGCTCCGTGGGCAGTAGCCGATATTGTTTCGCCAACTTTTACTATACCAACAGACATGGCATTGACCAAAATATTTTGTTGGTAACATTCCATAAAATAGGTTTCACCTCCCACAGTAGGCACTCCAAATGAATTACCGTAATTACCAATGCCACGCACCACACCCCTTACGAGGTTTTTCATATGAGCCGTATCAGGAATTCCGAATCTAAGGGAATTCATGGCCGCTATAGGCCTTGCACCCATCGTAAAAATATCCCGGTGAATGCCTCCGACTCCGGTGGCAGCACCCTGATAAGGTTCTATGGCGGAAGGATGATTATGTGATTCTATTTTAAAAGCACAGGCCAGGCCATCACCTATATCTACCAGGCCGGCATTCTCCTCGCCTGCTTCCACTAATAAACCTTTGCCTTCCCTGGGAAGGGTTTTGAGATATTTAATTGAATTTTTATAACTACAATGTTCAGACCACATCACTGAATAAATACTTAATTCAGTATAATTAGGGGTTCGCTGGAGTATATTTTTAATTTTTTCAAATTCATCATTAGTAAGTCCCAATGAGCTGGCCATCTCGGGGGTGGCTTCCATGGTTGCTATCATAGGGAGCAAAGATAGGCAGATCAATAGATAATCAGGCACGTTTGTAATTCAATGAAAGCTGAATACTAAAGTTAAATTTGAATCTAAAATAAAATGTAGGTGTAACTTTAATCCACAATTTTAATTTTTATGAAAATCCTGTTTTTCTTTATAACTATTCTCTTTGCAAGCAGCATAAGTTTTGGTCAAATCCAAAAGGATCATATCATGGCCATTATGGTGGATGGTAAAGAATTTAAATCCCAGCCACAACAACTTAAAGTAGGAGCATACAGGTATATAACTGCAAGTGCATCTAAACCCGATCAAAACCTGAGGATCTGGATAGCTGCCTGGGATGGTGGTATGATTACAGAATCCGGAAGTTACCTCATTGTGAATGGGGACAATCCGGATACTAAACAGAATTTTAAAAAAGCTCAGGACCTGGGTAAATATAAAGGTATAGCTGCTGTAAAATATGTACTCGAAACAAAATCCCCCCGGATGGAGTATCATGTCGGATACAGTACCAATAATGATGAAGCTCTCAACGTCAAAATCGAAGATGGATATCTGCAGTTTGACCTCAACTGTAATCTTGATGGAACCTGGTGGAAAGAAAGATCTTCAGC
>JBDTUE010000097.1:0-14181 GCA_040007895.1 Saprospiraceae bacterium
ACCGATATAGTTTCCGTTCTTCAGGGTAAGTATATACATTCCGGCAGGGAGATCAGTTGTCTCCAGTTTGTACCGGGTATCGCTACCGGAGGAATAAAACGTAAACGATCGTTGTTGTTTGCCGTCAATGGAATAAACCTGACCTCTTACCTGACCTGATTTTGGAAATGAAGTCCAAAGATTAAGTTCGTCATGAGCGGGATTAGGTGAGAGCTTTAGACGTATAGGAATTGTCGTTTCCTCGTGATTGGCGGTAATAATTTGTGATTCTACAATAGTGCCGTATTCAGGGGCTTCTGCACAAATGCCAGGCGATCCATCAAAAGAAACGCAAGCCTGTGTAGAATAATTAAACATATCAAACACTTCAATATCATCAATAAACCATCCGAGGCTGCTGCCGCTATCATCAGACCCAAACCTGAATTGTAAATTAATAGGCGGTTGACTTTTGAATGAAGCCAGATCCAGGTAACTTGAAATGAAGGTTTTTGAATCTCCATAAAAACCACGTATTCCGGGTATAGGAATAGCCAGAAATGAAATAGGACCGGTATATTTATTTCGAAATATGTTTGATCCGATATCTTTAAATGATTTGCTGCCGTCCGTAGAAGCTCTGATGATGCCACCGTCAAAAGCATTCTGAACTTTAAATCGATGGTAAAAACGCAAGACAGGTTTTTTTACTTTGCTGATATCAATAGATCTGACCATATTGAGCACCTGGTCATTATCTAAGGCCTGATCCGGTACAAACCAGGATTTCTTTCCGCTGTGCGCTACAAGATCTGTTATCTCCCAGATGCCTACTCCCTGCAATGCAAATACATCATAATCCAGTTCGGTGTTTTCCATACTATCAATGAAAATAGTTTTGGAAAACAATGATTTACTGGATTCTAATTTATATCCGAATGCAATAGATTCACCGGGACCAATCGAATTAGTCTTGAATGAAAGTGTATTCCCTGATTGAATAAGAGGTACTGTCGTAGTTCCGGCTTTGAGAGTAGTCCCTGCCGGGATGGAGTCAGTGACGATTACGTTGGTTGCATTGACCTTGCTATCATTGCGAACCGTTATCGTGACAGATATATCTTCTCCGGGATTGATCAATGGAGTGACTACTTTAGAGATCTTTACTGTAGGAATACAAGAAGGAGGAACATCAAACGCCTGGACCCCATCACCTTTGTCATTCGATGAACCCTGTTTAGCAGAAAATCCAAGTCCACGTTTAGCAAATGCTTCCCAGATCAGGCATTGATTCTGACTATTATATAGTAATTGATCTGCTTTCAGTATTGCGTCCCGACCATCTATAAAACCAGGGCTACATGGTTGAAGCCTGATTCCTTCAAAGACTAATCTTATAGCTTTATTATTTCCACCCTGACCTTTATACAGATCCGGATCCCAACCATATGCATTAGACATTTTCCAATATAATTCCCACAACATAGCAGTCCATACGGATCCCAGGTCGTGTTCCTCTGCAGTATAAATATCTTCATATACTTGACCATTGATACTCATATCTGTGGTATATGGGTATTTTCTAATTCCTCTGTCGGAGGCTCCTTGCTGCAGGACAAAAGTCCCGACTCCCCTGGTTGTATTTTCTTTGTCTGATGGTTTGGACGTCACTACCAACGTGAAGAAATCACTCCAACCTTCTCCCATTTGTTCAGCATTGTTGAGACAATCCGAATTTGCAGGCCCTCCGGTAAGCCGGATTGAAATTCCATGGCCGTATTCATGGGCTACTATTCCATTGTCGAACGAACCATCTTTATCTTTTGATCCAACAGTAACAGGTGCCTGTAAGCTAACCGTTATCCGTTCAATATTTTTTTTGAGAAAAGCTGCATCCACTGAACCGATAGATATCACCGGTACTTTTACATCACATGGTGCTGGAGTGAGTCCACCTAATGCCAGCGGAGTATTTTCATAGTTGCAAATAATAATTCCAATGGCACCTGCAAATTGCGCAAAACATGCTTTTTCATGAAAAAAACAATCCCCTCTGTCAATCAATGCAATTTTACCTTTCACTTCAGCAGCATTGACTAATGGTTGGCATCCAAATGTTGGAGTCGCACTTCCATCTGATACGATAGCAAGATTCCCGGTTATAGCAGTGGTGGTGATGGCTGCACCAAAATCTGCACTTTTAGTTTCGATATCTGAACTTAGCTCTATAGGAAGAATAATTTTGAGCAGTTTTGTACCGGACTCCGTCCAAATGAACATACGCATTCTGCCATTTACACCATCTACCGGCGCATAAAAATCAGCATTGTTTCTAATCCGTGTGTTATTTGCACCATATTGAGCTAAGGCGCGCACAGCATCATTTCCTTTCCCTTTCCCGCTAAAATTTTTGGTTTGAAAATTACCGGCTAATTCTGTGAATCCATAGTTGTAGGCAAAGTCGTGCATCACATTGGTCATGTAAAACAAATTGACAACAGCTGCATTTTTATTCTGAAGAATAGTACCATCCTGATTGTATGGGAAATCAAATGAAAGTGCATTTCCACCATTAGGTTCGTCATTGGAAGAAATGTAATTGCTATCCGGGTCAGAAAATGCATGTGTATTATTTCCTCTTGTAATGGTATAAGCTGTAGCACCATCATCATGCCAACCCATAGGAGAAGCATCTTTATCCGATGGATCTCCGATCAATATGGATGATCCTGCATTAGGAGCACTCACAGGCAATGCATATACCCGGTACTGATTAATAAAACTGGGATTGAATGGAAGAAATTCATCTTCACGTTTAGCAGGTTGATTCGTTTGCTCACCGCAAGACTGCGTTTGATTATTTCTTAATGCGACATTGCCGGTTATAGCATCAATATAATTTTCCCAATAGTCACCATTCGTTTCATGGATATCTACTTTCCAGAATAATTTTACGGTTCCATTATCTTCTAATCGATAAACTAACCTTGTGGGAATATTCTCAAGAACCCCTTCTGTTTTTTTGAAAATATAATGTGAGCCGGATATTTCTTTTTCAATCTGAGGTTTGGATCTTAAATACATTTTGTTTCCCGACCTGATTAATGCGATAGTCGTTGCTTCTTCTCCTGAAACCTGATTCGATGATATCGTAATTTTATCTGCAAGATGCTGTATGAATCGTTCTGTATTGGTATAGACACAATTTGATTTTTTAAAAACAAAATTGGCCATGGCCAGTTCTACCGGAATTTCATTAAAATACTGCTGAGCATATACGTACGTAAGACCTGTGACCTCATCTGAATAAGAATCAGTGATTTTTATTTGAGCCAGGTCTGTAAAAGGAAGAGATGCTTTACTCCATTGATCCGCCAGGATCTCTTTTACTTTCTTTTCCATATCCTGTGCTGATCCATGAACACTGACCAATGCAATAAGCAGGATGAAATAAATACTTTTACTATAATCAATCATGAAAAACCGTAGTTTTATAGTTGCAAATTTATCCAAAATTATCTCTCAGAACAGGAACTCACTAAATGGTGCTAAAGTTGTTAAAAAGTAAATGTAAATTAAGCTAATATTTTGTTAAATAATAAAGGACAGGTTATATACGGAAAACACCCGGTGTTAGAAGCACTTAAAGAAGAGGTCCCGATTGAAAAAATAATGGTTTTACAAGGTACACATGGAGAACTTGAAAAAACATTGAGAGATATATGCAGAGAAAGATCTATCCCTTTACAACAAGTCCCCAAAGAAGTATTGTTTAAATGGTCCTCCGGCAATAATCATCAGGGCCTGGTAGCCATTATTGCACCAATAGAATATCAGGACCTCAAAGGCTTACTTCCATTTATATTAAATCAAGAAAAGCCCGCATTATTTATAGCGCTTGATCGGGTGACCGATACCCGCAATCTTGGAGCTATCGCCAGAAGCGCCGAATTATTAGGAGTGGATGCTATCATTGTCTCAGCAAAACACAGTGCGCGGATAGATGAAGAGTCTATAAAGACATCTGCCGGAGCATTGATTAAAGTAGCCGTTTGCAGAGAAAGCAGTCTTTCGTCCGCTATAGATTTACTGAAATCAAATAATATAAAAATAGCTGCTGCTGATTCTAAAACAGGAATTCCTATTTACGAAGTAGACTTCAAACAACCCTGCGTCCTTATCATGGGATCTGAAGATGAAGGAGTACATCCTTCTCTATTGGCTAAAAGTGATTATAGATTTAAAATCCCACAGACCGGCACCATTGATTCTTTCAATGTATCTGTTGCAGCCGGTATTTCTTTATATGAAATTTATCTTCAAAGACAAATCAAACAATGAGTCATTCATCAAAACTATTCAGGTACCTGACACTGAGTGTAAGTATTTCTTTATTGGTATCAGCTTGTGCAGGAGCAAAACAAACAAACGCTTCTGCAAAAACAACTCCAGGCAGTACCAATTATATTCCTGTTGATAAATCTTTACTATGGGAAATTTCCGGCAATGGTTTGAAAAAGCCCTCCTATTTATTCGGCACTATCCATCTTATAGGTAAAGAGGATTTTTTCTTCCCTACCTCCCTGCAGGATAAAATCGCAGCTGCAGAGCAAGCAACTTTTGAAATCGATATGGACGATATGTCTTCGATGGAGTCTATGATGAGTATCATGAGCAAAGCATTTATGAAAGATGGTAAAACACTTAGAGATTTCATCACTGACAAAGAATATAAACTGGTCAATGATCATTTTGCTGCTAAAGGACTTCCCTTACAAATGCTCGAAAGGATGAAGCCAATGTTGCTCTCTACGTTTGCCAGTATGGACCTTGGAGGAGGTGAAGATGGTTCAAATACCAAATCGTATGAGATGGAAATATTTGCTAAAATAAAAGAACTCCATAAACCATCGTTGGGTTTAGAAACGGTGGATGATCAACTGGCTATTTTCGATAGTATCCCATATCCCGCACAAGCTAAAATGCTGATGGAAAGTATAAAATCAGCAGATAAAGAAAATGCTGAATATAAAAAAATGGCAGAGATGTATAAGAAGCAGGATATCGAACAAATGGCTAAATTATCAGTAGAAGGCGATGAAGGCCTTGGAGGTTATGAAAACTTATTTCTTTATGACAGAAATAAAAAGTGGATACCCCTTATGTCTGCCATGATGAATGATAAATCTACTTTTTTTGCAGTAGGTGCCGGACATCTCGGAGGCCCCAAAGGAGTGATTAACTTACTGAAACTGGCAGGATATAAAATCACTGCAGTTAAAATGGGATTAGGAGCATAATTAATTAATCGGGATCTACATCTACACTAAATCGTGTAGAAGACAAGCCTGGAATTTTAAGTACTTCTTCTATACCGGATCTAATATCTTTTTTAATATCCAGGATTAGTTTAGAATTTTTTTCCATTTTAATTAAGATCGACCTTAAATAATAATTCCGCAGACGGGGAATCCCAGGCAACAGCGGACCCAGAATTCGTTCTCCATATTTTGATTCTAACAATTGACTGAGATGTAGACAACCCTGATCCGCCAGTTCTGGTTTTTTATGTTTCAAAGTAAGATTGATCAATCGGGTATAGGGAGGATAACTGGTAGTCTGGCGGTCTTTTAGTTCATGCTCGGCGAGACCTTCATAATCATAGTGGATGATAAAAGGTATTACGGGATGATTAAGATTAAAAGCTTGCAGGTAAACCCTTCCGTGAGCTTCTTTTCTTCCGGCGCGACCAGCTACTTGAGTAATTAATTGGAAGGCCCGTTCATTAGCTCTGAAATCAGGATAATAAAATATAGAATCAGCCTGTAAGATCCCGGTTAATGCAACCTGATCAAAATCTAATCCTTTGCTCAACATTTGTGTACCAACCAGAATATCAATTTTTTTCTGCTCATACTGATCCAGTATCTCCTGGAATGCTTTCGGTGACCTTGCCGTATCATAATCTAATCTCCGGATCCTGGCAGCAGGGTATAATTTGATGAGTTCTTCTTCTATTTTTTCAGTACCGAAACCTTTAAGTGCAATAGTAGATTTTCCGCAATCGGGACATTCTGTAAATAAGGATCTTTGATATCCGCAATAGTGACAAATTAATTTATTCAAAAATTTATGAAAAGTTAGACTGACATCGCAGTTCGGACACATAGCATGCCAGTGACAATTGCTGCAATGTTGCTGAGGTGCATATCCTCTTCGATTTTGAAATAAAATGACTTGTTCTTTTTGACGCAATGCACGCTGAATGCCGTCATGGAGCGCAGGACTCACGATGACGGGCTCCGGTTTGTTTTTACTTTCAGCATAAAGATCTACAAGTTCTATTTCGGGTAAAGGGTTTTGACTGAACCTGTTTTCAAGGTAAGCATACCCGTATTTTTTTTGCGTGGCATGATGCCAGCTTTCAAGGGCAGGCGTCGCAGTACCCAGGATGACCTGGGCTCCGCATTGACTTGCAAGCCATATAGCTGTATCCCTGGCATGATATCTTGGATCAGGATCATGTTGTTTATAAGATGGATCATGTTCTTCATCGATGATGATAAGTTTGAGATTATGAAAAGGAAGAAAGATCCCTGAGCGGGCTGCTATGGTAAGCGGTGCACCTTGCTTAGCCGCTTTCCAGGTACGTATTCGTTCCCGTTGACTGATCCGCGAATGATAAATATTAAGATTAGAACCAAGATTTTGCTTGAGTTTATTTATCATGTAGGTAGTCAGTGCAATCTCAGGTAACAAGTAAAGTACCTGGCCACCCTGGCTTACGATGTCTCTTATGAATTCGGTATAAACCCGGGTTTTACCACTTCCGGTGACACCATGTAATAAGGATACCTGAGTTCCTTCATTAAAGGAGTATTGAATAGAAGCAATTGCATTGCGTTGATCGGATGATAATTCAGGAAGATTGATTTCTAATTGTTTTGACGTTTCAGGATTGACGGATCGTTTCTCTATAATAAATATTTCTTTTTTCTCCAGCGCTTTAAGAACAGCAGCATTGACATCTACATGTTTGGCTAAAGCTTTTCGACTGATTTCATGATGAGGCCTGGCGTATTGAATAAAAGCAAGCACTACCTGAGTTTGTAATTCAGATCGGGTTACAAGATCCAGGGCACCCACCATCAAATCGGGATCTCCTTTAAACTTGGGTCCCAATATTATGAAGTCTTCTTTTTTGTCCTGTAATCCGGCTTTAAGTTCTTCTTCCATCAGGATTACGCCTTTAGCCACTAACTGATCGATGATTTTCTTAATTGATTTTTTGTTTAATATTTTTTGAACCTGTTCTATGGTGATTACACTGCGGATTGCCAGGGCTTCTGCAACAAGATATTCCTGGTCATTGAGCTCTGAAAAATCCTGTTCAAAATCAGGATGCAAAACTATCTTGGACTCACTATCCAGTTTATAGGCAGCGGGTAAAGCAGCGGCCATTACATCTCCAAGGCTGCAGCAATAGTATTCAGCTATCCAATGCCATGATTTTAATTGTAAAGGGGTGATAATGGGCTCATCATCCAGGATGGAAAGGATGGATTTATATTTAAGTGGTAATTCCAACTCCTGATATACTTCAGAGATAATACCGGCATATAATTTACTTCTTCCAAATTGTACTTCAACCCTGATTCCCGGTTTGACTTGTTCAATAAACTGAGACGGGATATGATAGGAATACAAAATATTGAGATTGAGCGGGAGGATGACTCTGGCAAATAAATTGTGGGAGAGTGCAGGGGATAGAAGGTTCTTATTCTGACGCATGAACGATGCAAAGTAACAAGATTGATTATAATTTTGCCCCGGATGAGATTGAATAAGTGATTTTCTTTATACACCATTGGCAATCAAAGGCTTTCCAAATTTCCTTTCTGATGTATAAGTGAAATCAAATCTTTTGGAAGTATTAACTTCAGCCAATTAACATGATTTTCAATACTTTTTTATTTTTGGTTACAATGCTTCATCCACCGGGAGTCATTCGTCATGGGATTGACAAACAATTAAGCCTGGATCTTGCGCGGCAGCCAGAATTTGAGTGTGTGGGAATGATGACTCAAAACTTTCGAATCAAAGGTAGTTGTGTATTGATTCATCCAAGGATGGCCCTTACAGCAGCCCATACCCTCATCAAACTGGTGGAAGGAGAACCATTGATTTTAGAATTTGACTCCTTACGAATTAAAGTTGATTCTTTTCGTATACATCCATGGTACACATCCAATAAGGGGGCTGATCTCGCTGTATTATATTTATCTGAACCAATAAAAAACATTCCTGTAGCAGCTCTGAATACTTCACGGAAGGAGATCGGTAGAATAGGGACCTCGGTGGGGTTTGGAAATTTTAGTGTTGCCAATAATCCAAGAGACATTACCGATGCAGGCAGGGTAAAATCAGCCGGTCAGAATATGCTGGACTCGATAGAAGGGATTCGATTGCCGGATCGCCAGGTTCCATTTTTGTATGCCGATTTTGATTCTCCTGACAGCCCTGCATTGAATAGAAGTGGCACGACGGAGTGTTTACCATTAGAATACGGATTGGACGGGGGAGATAGTGGTGGAGGAATGTTTATACAAGGAAAGAAAAAAAAATTACTAGCTGGTATTAATGCTTTACAGAAAAAAAATATTGGTGATTTAATGCGGACAGGTACTTTTTATGGAAGTGCCAGTGAATGGGTCCGGATTTCGGTTTTCAGGAAATGGATTAAGAGAAAGATGAAAGAATTGAAATAGTACGTATTCACCTTCGATTCAATCATAAAATTTTTATTTCACTTCAAACCACAATGCTCCACTAAATGAATCATCATCGTGATAATTAATCAGGATTTCTGAGCCGGCTGGAATATCTTCCAGAGCTTCTATCTGTATTTCTGATGTATCATAATCATAGATCACAGTAGCATTTGGTTTGCTGCTATGATTGTATAGTGAGCCATAACCAAGGGCTATCGCCAAATGATCCTGATCCCATATAAAGTAGTAATCGTAGAGAGAGGTTTGATCGATTAATTTGTTTTGATCAGCAGGTATCAGTATGAGTGGGCATATCTCAATAGGACTTCCACCAGGTATCTCCAATGCCGTAAATACTCCTCGCCCTTTATCGTCGGTATGAGCAATATAAATATGGGGCAATATTTTCATGCTCTTACTAATCGTATCCCGCCCAGGATAAAGACAAATCCGATGATTTCATTCCACCCGATAGATTCCCCATCCAGCATGCCCCATACAATAGCCATTAATGGAATGATATAGGTCACAGTACTGGTATATAAGGCACCCATCCTGGCAATAATATGATAATACATCAAAGAACCTATTACCGTGCTGACGATACAAAGGCATAAGAATGCTAATGAACAACGGATAATTTGTGGATGATTAAACGGAGCCAGGTAATCTGTGCCGATTACAAAAAACAAGAGGGCAGGTACAACTAAAATTCCAAATGTCAAAGACGCAATGGCAATAGACCCAAGCCCTTTTAATTGTTTTTGAATAATATTGATTGTAATGGATGACATGACTACTGACATGATCATAAAAAGTGCATAATGCTCGATTTGCCATCCTGAATGGCCTTCACCGTTAAATAACAAAAACAAGCAGCCCAATAATCCTACGACGATTCCCCAAAGGTTTTTCCACCGGAAGGACTGATTAAAAAAGATCAATCCAAAAATAAAAGTAAACATCGGATTAAGCGAAGCTAAAATTCCCGCTACACTGCTCCCTATATGAGTTTGGCTTAACCCCATAAACAGGTATGATCCAAGGTAACCCATTAAAGCTACCACGATGGCCCAAAACAATTGTTTCCTGCTGACTTGTTTTATTGAATTAAAAATCCACGGCGAAAAACAAATGCCGGTAAGGATAATTCGCCCGAGTGCATATTGAACAGGACTAAAGCAAGGTAAGATTCTCTTTATGAGTATGAATGAACTACCCCATATCAGACCAAGGACGACTAATAAAAAGCCGGTGTCCCGAGGTCTCGATAAATTAGGATCTAAGGATTTTAAAGTTTTACGAAAGTTTGTTTCCAGGTGCCTTGCTTTGTAGTCATTTCTAAGAGGTAGACGCCATGAGCCAAGGCACTGATATCTACTTGATATTGTAATTTATCTACAGCATTTAAATTAAACCGGGAAATTACTTTGCCGGTAAAATCTTTTACTTCTAAATTCAATTTCTCCTGATTGTGCAACGTAGTCCCTTTTATTTCAATCCATTCTTTCGCAGGATTAGGATACATTTTAATAGTAGTAAAGATTGGTTCAGCTACTACAGAAGTTGAAAAAGATAAACTTCGTTCTATGTTTATTAAAATCTGGCTGCAATTATTGCCTTTATTGGTCTCTACAACTTCATTCAATGCGTCCAGGCAGGAAGTAAGTACATAGGTTCCCGGCGCTAACGTATCCGGTATATGCACAGAAGAAAATACTTCTATCACCTTGCCGCCAAAAATGGAATCCAGGCACCGATGATCAGTGAATGTGTAAATAGCGTCGTGATCTGAAAGGTGTTTTTTGAGTATATAGGATATTTCAAATGCACCTGCCGCTGTTTCACCATCATTCTTAATAAAATGATTAATTGAAAGCTGTTTGCCTTGCTGAATATTCGATCCTTGCTCCAGTTGGAGCCCTGTATGGTTTAAGTCAGTTTTAGTATCCGGTACCACCACGCTTTGTTCTACCATATTATTTTCTTTGGATACTTCTTCTATCTTATTCTGATCATCCACGAATAAAATCAGCTCATATACATCAGAAGCCACATCCGCCGGAATCTGCACTACTGTTTTTAATTCAATAGTTTGGCCTGATTCCAGTTGAGGTAAAGTGATAGTCCCGACAGCATGATTTTCCAGACTGCCATTCAAACTTCTGGATAAGATAATATTATTGGTATTTTCAGGCATTTCACCGTACCCAATATTTTTTATTATAAACCTGACCGGTATCTGGCTTCCTTTGATCAGGGAATCAGGGGTTTCGATGTGCTCTACATAAACATCCGGAAGGGAATGGATGATTTGAATGCTGCTCAGAGTGATATTATTGGATTGATCACTTTCTAAAATCTTCTTATCCGCATTCACGTTCAATTTTAAGTAATAAGACCCGGTAAATATTGCAGATGGAATTTTGAATGTTGGTTTAATGGTATCTGAGTTCGCTATACCTAATGATTTTTCTTTTACAGAAATCAACGTAACTAATGTTTTTCCTATTGAATCCACTAATGAGAGCGATACATTGAAACTATCTGCTTTGGCTTTTCCATTGTTCACAATCAAACCGGAAAATGAATATTCTCTGCCCGATTGCAATAAACTATCGGATACGGATAAAAATGCCGGTATTAAATCAGGCAATGGATTAAGAATTTGAATCTTTAACGATGCAGTATTATTCGTCTCATCTGATTCAGAGATCGTAGCATCCGGATCAGCATATGCATTTAACGTTATGATTTGTGTTCCAAACTTTTTGTCAATGAATATTTTCAGAAGCGTATCCCTGGACCCTTCTGCAACGAGGCTATCCAGTTTAAAATCAATAATTTTAGTAGTGTCTTTATTGTTATTTGAAAATAAAAGAACTTTTACTTTTACGTTATATGCCTGAATTTCACCTTTGTTTTTTATGCTTAATAGTACAGGAGCTGTAGATGTGCTATAAACCATAGTATCTGTAAGTCTAAGGGCTGCAATCTCCAGGTCAGGATATTGTTTTCGTACACTCAATCTGATGCTTTGGCAATTATTGACTTCAGCATTTTCTTTGATTTTATTGTTGTAGTCTACACAAACCGTTACATAATAATCACCGGCCGCAACAGAAGTAGGAATGAATAAGTTAACATCCTTTGACATAGTGTCTCCTTCTGCTAATCCTCCTACCGTATCAGTAGTGAATCGATATCCGCTTTTATTAAATGGTTTTGTTGAAAGGTAATATTCAGTAAGGGATGGTGGAGCATATAATTTACCCACATTGGTCATCCTGAACGGAAATTTAAAGGCAGCACCTCGTGGTACGGCAACATTAAACTTAGCATTGGAAATTGCTGCCAGGTCTGCTAAAGGTATGATCACCGATACGGCAGTACTATTACAATTATTTACTTCATTCGATTCTGATACTTTTTTATCTTGATCAACACAGTAGGCAAAGTAACCAACACCTTGTAATGGTTCACTTAGGATTGTAAATGTAAAGGTGGAGTCTAAAAAAGCATTTACGTTTAATGGAGGCACTACTATATTTCCGATGAGAGTAGCTGTGGCGTCAATATTTCCACTTAGAGTAAAATAAAGTGCGGCACTGGTACTTACATCAGATTTAATTAACCCTATATTTTTAACCCGTAGAGTAAGTTTTTGTTCCTTATTCGTGGATATTTCAACAGGAGCATTTACTAATTCGACAGTAAGATCAGGGATTGGATTGGAAATATTAATTGCTATTGAACTGCAGTTATTAGTTTCAATGCTTTCCTGAATTTGGTTTTTATTGTCAGCGCAGACAATAAGGTAATAATTACCCGGTTCGAGTTTGTTGGTTACCTGGAATTGTTCATCCGATGAAAAGCTGGCACCAGTGTTTGCTGTAATGGTTTTTTCAAGTAATAATTGATCGGATGCTTCAAAGACGCTATTAGTTTTAGATAAATAGAGTCCCACAGAATTTGAACCACTTGCAACACTGCCAATATTTTGCCGCGTATAGAATACACTAAATTCACTGCCGTTAGGTATAGGGTTAGTACTCAGGGAAAGATTATTTATCGTAAGATCGGGTTTGGCAGCTTCTACCGAGACCGCGATGGTAGTACAATTATTGCCTTCATTTTTTTCGGAAATGGAATTCGAGGGATCAGAGCAAACGATAACAAAATAACTGGAAGATGATAATGAAGCAGGTATGTTAACGCTGGAAGTAAAATTACCAGTTGCATTAACTGATAAAGCAGGAAGCGTAGTATTAAATAAATTAATGTCATTGGATGAAAAGAAAATATCATCGGACAATACGATGGAAAGTCCGGAAGAGGCAACAGCTGCATCACCAATATTTTTTACAGAGCCATTAATATTGATTGCCAATCCGGGACTAATGATAGATGGTACACTGGAAGTGACAGTTAGCTGAAGGTCCGGCGAAGTAGGTACAACGGGTGGATTTACAACTGACGGGGAGAAGATAAGGCTCACCGATTTGCAGTTATTACTTTCACTGGATTCTGAAATGGCATTAAGGACGTCTGCACAAACTATGATGTAGTACGTGCCGGCTACCGTGGTACTTGGTAATGTATAATTAAAGCTGGCGGTTACTTGCGTAGAAGCATTGATGGAAGGTAAACTTACATCGGTAATCGTAGCATCATTGGAAGAAAGAGCATTGTCCGTAGATAAATAAACTCGTGAAACCGAAGCAGCAGCAGTTGATCCTACATTAGACGTTGAAAAAGCAAGGTTGGTAGCCTGGGATAATGTTGTAATGGAAGATGGAGATGCTGTGAGACTGGTAGTTTGAAGATCCGGTGATATGGTAGTAGTACCACCTCCACCACCTCCTCCACTGGAACCACAGGTCCCAAGACAGGATGCATTGCCAACACTTTCTCTTATTTTATTTCCTGGTAATGGACCAAATCCATTGCTGAATTTTATTCCAATACTGGTAAGATGACAATACGACATGATGGTACCGCCTCCTACAACGGGAGTAGGACCAGGGGAACAAGAACCTTCTTGTGCTACACAATTATCAATAGGCCCCCCGGGCCAGGTACAAGATTGAGTGTGTGGTGACCCAAGATTGTGGCCCATCTCATGAGTGATTACATTGACATTCCATGAATATGCAGGATAGGATGAATAGGATGAAGCGATCTCACTGTATGCGTAAGGCACAGCACTACACAAAGCTCCTACCCAGGCAATTCCGCTAAATGATCCAGAATTTAATCGTACAAAGTGAGCTATATCTCCATTAAAATTTTTGTTCAAAGCATTTCCTAAATCAGTAAGTGCTGTACTGGGATTACTGCTGTATGGTTCTAAGGTAGTCCATACTTTAATTTCAGAGATACTGGTGCTTATGCTTTCAACGCTGTATAAAGTCGACGTTGCATTGAATAT
>JBDTUE010000098.1:0-14161 GCA_040007895.1 Saprospiraceae bacterium
GTGCAAGGAATAGCATGGTGCCATCTTCATAATCGTAATGACTACGGCCATACTTAATGGTTCCACACTTCTCTTCTTTTAAAAAGATAATATATAGTTCTGAAACATACCTTGCTTCAAGTACGGTGGTTGATTTTGACTGATCAAGCACACTTACCAAAGGATGTTGAGTAACCTGTCCTCTTTGGGAGTTGAATTGTGCAACACTTTCTATTTTTATTATTTGTTCCATATTGCAAAAGATTAATATCCAAAATTAGTATAAGTATTTCAACGGGTTTTCATTCATAGACCAAAACAGTAATAATGGTAGGTAATACTGTAATAGGTATAAGATTAGCACCTAAAGACTAAGCTGTTTTTTCCAGATCAAAAGATGGGCTAAAATGATTACGAGAGTAAAAAAATTGTAGACTTGGAAGCGTGAAAAAAATAAATTAGAATTTACTACTGATTTTTTGGAGTAGGTTGGCAAGTTATGTAATTCTTATTTATCATCCCGTTGGTTGTTGCTCCCACTTTCCTTGCTCCTTTGCAATATCAATTAATTTTTGACCATGTTCAGTCATAAGTCCTTCTTTAATCATTCTTTCTGCTCGTTCAATGTTGGGTTTACTCCACTTGCTTTTTTTAGGATTACGGGCAGAATAGGTGAGGTAAAAACTTTCAGCATCTCTTTTTTTACATAAGCTGTCAATCCAACCAAAACACAATGCCTCTTCAGTAGCATCAATCAGGTTAACGGATTCTACTTTACTTTTTTTATGATAAAGTATCAGCCAAACGGATTTTTGAGATTGACTGTTTTTAGTCAACCACGTTCGCCATTCTTTTCTTGTCTTTGCATAAATTGCTGGTTTGCCATCTTTTGTTTCCATCGGATGACTACTACTTTACAATTTTTATTAACTCCTCATAGGTGTAGATATTCCCTCTTACAAAGAAATTGTAGGTCTTCGTCCAATCATCTCCTTGTCCCCAACCGATCATGGAGGAAATTATTTTTGTCTTTTTAGGCCCCTCGGTAATAAACTGAATAATTTCTTGAAGGTTTCCATCTTCATTCTGAGCACTTTTTGAAAAGTTGTCATTTAGTTCAACTTTAAAGGTAAGTAGCTCTTGTTCTAAATAATTAATAATAGTCAGTTTGATGGATGAACTATCAGATAGGGATTTGGTTTTATCATAATTTGTCACAAGGTAGCCACCTGTTTTTAGTTCAATATGCGCTACAGGTGCTACCCACTTTTTTAAACTTTCATCCGTTGTAAAAAGTTGCCAGGCTTCTTTTTTGTCTACGGGCAATATAGTTTCAAGTCTTAAAACTTTTTCGCCGGTTTGTGTCACGTAAGAAGTGTTTTTAACAGCCTGTCCTGTCAAAATCTGAACATTAATTAGAAGAAATAAGAAAGGAAGATATTTCATTTTAATAATTTAAGAGAGTTGTGTAAGCTTGTATCTAAATTTGAGTTTATGCAGTTGCGGACTAAATTAAACCGGGTGACCACACGTTTAGCGAAGGTAAAAAGTTAACCTTACACTTTATCAACCAGACATCTCCATTTTCTAAAATTATGGTTTCGGTTCCTGAATGAATTTTCAGACTGAAATTTCTAAATAATTACCCTCCGGGTCTAAAACAACACTTTCATAATTATCCATCACCGGTTGTTCTCGGTTCGCTAAAAATGGTATACATTTCTTTTCTTAGCAATTCAGTAAGTTCATTTACTTTTTCTTTTCCACACACTGAAATTGTGAAATGTGCAATACCTTTTGTAAGTCCTCTTTGACCTGCAGCAGGTGTGATATTAGGTTTGTGCATAAGTTCCAGGCGGGTTTTGTCCTCGCCGAAATAAATAAAATAAGCTGTATAATGATTCTTTTCATTGGTGTATTTGGCTCCCGACGTTGTATCAAAATGTTTCAGATAAAAGTCTTTCATGGTTTCCAGATCGTCTACCCAAATTGCGAGATGTTCTATTTTCATTTTATAAGAATGGATTGCTAAAAGTCAATAAATAATTTTGGCTGCTAATTTTGATTATATGGTCCGACCGGCATTGACAACTAATGTTTGTGTTTAACCATGTATTGGCATGAGTTTTTTTGGCGCATGCGATTGAATGGTTAATTTAAAAAGCCTGATAGCTTATTTGAATATCTTGAAGTTAAATCAATGATCTGCTTAATGGTCAGAGCCTTTAATCACATGCCCTTCCTTCATCACAAAAATTACATTTTCCAACGTGGAAATATTATCCAATGGATTTTCATCCACTGCTATAATATCAGCAAAGTATCCATTTTGTATCAGTCCGATTTTTCCTTCTCCTGCCAAAAGGACACCTGGATGCATCGTAGCCGATTGCAAAATCTGAATATTGGTCATACCGGATTGTTTATATACTCGATAGGATCCCGCTGCTATTTGGCCTCTTGTTTTTTCAGCATTATAATAATACAAGTCAGTTCCAAAAGCTATCTTGACTTTTGCTTCCAGTGCTCTTTGTATCCTTTTTTGATACCGGTCGACTCCTGATGCATCTGTAGGCACTAAATAGATATTTTTTTCAGCCATTAATTTCAAGACTTCTGTTGAAATAGTGTATGCATGTTCAATGGAGTTAACACCTGCTTTTACGGCGAGTAAGGCAGGCCCATCACCATTGGTAGCATGTGCAGCGACTTTAAGGCCAGCCCTTTTTGCCTCTTGAACTATTGCAGTCAACTCTTCCTCACTTAAAACTAATCTATCATTGTTGACAATAATTTTAATACAATCAGCCCCTTCATAAATCGACTGCCGTACAGCTTTTCGGGAATCATCAATGCTGTTTATTTCGACATACTCTTTTGAGACTATCAGATCCTTCACTTCTGAAGTCATTTTAGAAAATTGTCCGCCAATAGGGGAGAGTGCCCTGGTAGAAACAAATAGACGAGGTCCGATGACCCACCCTTTATTGATTGCATCCCGCAAGGCAACCGCTGCACTTATCCCGGAGTTTCCCAAATCTCTTACCGAAGTATAACCTGCCATGAGCATCTCTCTGGCATTCCTTGCACCCAGCAAAGCCCGGTCACCTTCAGTAAGCTTTACGGTTTCTATCATGGTGTTGGCTCCGGAAACTCTATCAAGTTCACCATAATATTCGTGGCACAAATGAGTGTGTGCATCAATTAAACCCGGGAGAATGTATTTACCGGAAAGATCTATAATTTTTACACTATCTGGAATTTTTAAACCACTGCCGATCTGTTCAATTTTTCCATCCCGGATAAAGACTACGGGGTTCAGGATTGTTTTACCATTTTGAACATCAACAAGTGCTTTGGCTATGATTACCGTTAAACCTTTTGTGTTGTTCTCCACAGATTGTCCATACGATAGGGTAGTACAGAAAATCAAGAAGCAAATTTGTAATAGAATTCCCTTTTTATTAAGGAAACTGGTATAAGGTGATAGATTCATTTTTTTATTAAAGGTATGAGCCAATGATTTTTTTTGAGAAATCAAACTGTCTTTTTCGAGGTCGTGAAGTTATCAATAATTACCCGATGTATGAAATCTAGGAACTATTCTGAATGCTTCATGGAATAATGAAGTTTCCAAAGCATCCAATTCATTTAGGATTAGAAAGGTAAAGTGTTGATATATTCTTGAAAAAGGTTCTATTGGCGTTAAATTCACTCAGATTTTGCTACTTGAAATAATGGTCACTCTATTGAATCAGTATTTGGTTTTATCAATTTCTTTTCCATATAAACTGTTCCTTCTACCGGATTAAAACGATAAGGTGGTATTTCATAAAAGCCCAATGAAAAATACAGCTCCTGGGCCTTCTTCTGGCTTGGGAGTGTGTCAAGACGGATATATTGGAATTGTAATTCTGTAGCCTTGTCAATAGCTAATTCCAATAATTTTGCACCAATTTTTAATTGTCTGAATTCAGGTTGCACATACAAACGTTTCAATTCTGCAACACCTTGATCAAGTTTGCGGACAGCTACACAACCAATTGCTATGTTGATTTTATAGGCAAGCATCAAGCTGCCATCCGGTTGGATATATTGTCTTTCTAAAGTTTCTAATTCAGCTTTGAAATTCTGAAACCCTAAATCAATATCTAAAGAATCGGCATACTCTTGAAATAATCTTCTGCTGTCATCAAATTCCTGTTTTGAATTTGCCACTACAAATAATACGTCGTTATTCTGATTCATTAATTAATTCTATAATAGTTATTATTTTGAGAATAATGTTTTGCTTTAACGATCTGGTTAATAAGTTCTTTATGCTCTTTTGTATTTAGATGTTGAATCAAATAGCATTTTTGAATTCGTACTCTAAGCAAGAAATAAAGCAATGCTTTTTTAATATTTCGTCACAAACCAGATTGCAAATACTTTAGTTTACGCATTTTTTTAAGTCCTATTTCTTTTTCTCATTCTTATAAACGAACCCTCCTTTCATTACAAAAGATACATTTTCTAAAATTGAAATGTTGTCCAATGGATTTCCTTCAACTGCTATAATATCTGCATATTTGCCTTTCTCAATCGATCCAATTCGTTCACTCCATCCCAGGAGATCTGCTGCATTTATGGTAGCCGATTGAATGGCTTGCATAGGCGTCTGCCCATATTTTACCATAAACGCAAACTGACGTGCATTTAACCCATGAGGGAAAACTCCTGCATCTGTACCATACGCAATTTTAACTCCAGCTTTTAGAGCACTTGAAAAACTGGTTGCCAACAGTGGAGTAATCGCTCTTGCTTTGTTGAGGATTTTTTCAGGGAATCCTTTTTTAGCAAACTCCTTAATGACATAGTCTCCGACATAAATGGTAGGAACATAATAGGTTCCCTTTTGTTTCATGAGTTGCAATGCTTCTGTATCCATTACACTTCCATGTTCTATGGAATTTACTCCTGCAATAACTGCACGTTTTATTCCCTCTGTCCCGTGAGCATGTGCAGCAACTTTCCTTCCCCACATGTGTGCCTCGTCAACGAGTGCTTTCATTTCTTCGAGAGAATATTGCGGGGCACCTACACTTTCTTCCTCACTCAATACACCGGCTGTTGCACAAACTTTAATTACATCCGCTCCCCATTTGATATTGTTGCGCACTCGTTTTCTTATTTCATCTATACCATCAGCCACACCCGTAAAATCCGGATTTCCTTTCGTCGATATATCCGGATTAAAACCTGTTAAATCTGAATGTCCACCTGTCGCTCCAAGTGCAAATGTGGCTACCAGCATTCTTGGTCCGGTAATTACTCCTTCATTGATTGCATTGCGAAGTGAAATATCAATCAAGTCTCCAGAACCCAAATCACGACAGGTAGTAAAGCCTGCTTCAAGAGTGCGTTTTGCATAAATGGGTGCACGGATGGCGTTATCCGCTGTTGTCTTTCGGAAAATATCTCCATAATAATCGTTACTCGGTTCAGAAGTAATGTGTGTATGGCAGTCTATCAGTCCTGGTAAAACAGTTGCATTGCTTAAATCAATAACCTCTGCTTCTTTTGGAATGGGGATGGATGCGCCGATACCAACTATAGTATCATTTTGAATCAAAATAATTTGATTTTTCAGAACGGATCCGCTCTTTACATCAATAAACTGACCAGCTTTAATTGCTTTTATGTTGTTTTGCGCCTGCACAATATTGGGAAATACAAAACTTAGTAATGCAAGAAAAAATATTGTTCTTTTCATGATGGATTATTTGGTATAAAGATTATTTTAAATGATTGTTGTCCGGAGCTAATACCTATTAAAGAAACGACTTTTTATTTTAACCAGCATGCCGGCTTACGCATTGCCTACTTAGCAAAATGCCAGGCGTATTAAAGCGTAGTCAAGATGGGAACAAAAAAATAGTAGTAATTTAAAACAAAGAATTTTTCAGCCCATTTAAATTGCGGAAATGCGTTTGTCAATGGTTTGTATTATTTTTTTCAACGAAAGTAAAATGGTCTCTCAAGCATCTTTATCCGATGGTAGCAGACGTTAAAGTTTTGCATAGCCAAGTAATTCAATATTTGTATCGGATTTTGTCAAGTGGGTTTTTCCGTCTGCCAGAACATTTAGGTTTTCACATATGTCAAGAACTTGTCTGTACACGTGGTCTGCGATGAGCAAACCTTTATTTATTTTTTCTTCCAGTAGAAGGGTGGCGGCACCGTACCTTCCAGGAAACAGATTTGAAATTCGTCGCCCGTAATTGAAGCCGATTGAAAAACATTTGATGAAGTCAACAACTAAAAGCAAAATTATTAATGTCCTGCCAGTACCAGTGAGCCTTGTAAGGTAACATAGTCAATGGCCAAAACTTGTCGTGAATAATTTTTAATTTTAATCCCTTAAATGATCAAAGCCCTCCTCCAACTTACAAGTCTTCAATCATTCCTGTTATTTCTTTTTCTGATCTTTACAAGAACTCATAAGATCAGTAATTATTTCCTTGCGGCGTTTGCACTGATCGTTTCTATACTTTGCTTCTTTCGCTCTATGGAGGATGTTTCATTTTACATCCAATATCCTCACCTGATGCGGGTGGAGTGGGGAATGCTTTTGTTGCTCTGGCCATTGGTTTACCTGTTTGTGAAATATTTTCTCTCACTTTCGCCTAATATCGATAGCAAAGATGTAATTCATTTTGTTCCTTATGCCGTCAACCTGATCATCCTGCTTCCATTTTTCTTACAGAATGCTGAATCAAAAATTCAGATGATCAATCACTACACACCATTCATTACACAAGGCTTTTACGGCTACAATGTTTATTTCAAAGTGTTGTCCATAGTGGTTGGAATACAATCTTTGGTCTATACTTCTATGATAATGGGTACAGTAAAAAGTCACAAAGCTTCCATTGAACAGCTATTTTCCGACACAAGCCGGTTCGGCGCATCCTGGTTTTATATTATTGTATACGGAATGGTCGGGCTTTCCATGTTATATATTATGTCCCTTTCGCTCAATGCCACCAGTCTGTTTCTGGAGGACTACTTGTGGCTTTTCTTTCTTGGTTTATTCCTTATGATCGTTTTTCTGAGTTACCGTTCTTTCTATCAACCTTTTTATTCACAAACCATCCCTGCGATGGTGGGCATCCCAGTGGAAAATTTAGCTGTAAAATCTACTTACGCTGAATCGGGCATTTCAGAAATGGCGATTCAAAAATTGGCGTCTGAGCTCACTCATATTTTCGAAAATGAAAAACGCTACCTCAAAGCGGATCTTAATGTTGCAGAGTTATCCGAATCTATTGGAGCTCCGCGCCAATACTTGTCTCAGGTATTAAGTCAGCACTTCCATAAGAGCTTTTACGATTATGTAAATGACTACCGCGTGAAAGAATTTAAATCCCGGCTTTCCTCTGGAAAATATTCCCATCTCACCCTCATCGGGCTTGCTTTTGAATGTGGATTTAATTCAAAATCCTCTTTCAATTCCGTTTTTAAGAAATCAACCGGCATTACCCCTTCCGCCTTCGCTGCAACAGTTAAAAAATCGTAGAAAATACTTCATCCGGCAATACAGTCACGATGCCACAAGATGAAATACAAAAGGGATAATGGTCGTGCTGATTTATATCATACTATTTTACTCTGTTAGAATTTCTCACAGGTATGAAAACTAGGGAGAAGATTTTCCCGCAGTATTTTGGGAATACCATATTATACATGAAAATATCTTGCTCAACGGAAGTACGTCGAAGATAGTGTGACCAACCAGAGGGCTAAGGAGTCCAGACTGGCCTTTTAGGACGATAGACACCCTGCAAAAGACGTTGTTTGTTTGAAAAAATGAAAAAACCATGAAAAAATTATTTCCCTTGTTTACGACAATGATCTTGTTGTTGACGTTTATAAATGCCAATGCACAGACTAATTCCTATGAGCTAACTTTTACACCTTATAAATTCAAATCTGCAAAGGGCGTGGAGGTAAATGCAGAGCTGGGAAAATTTACGGTACCCGAATCACGGAGCAATAAAGATTCAAGGAAAATAACCCTGTCATTTATAAGGTTTAAGTCGACCAATGCCAACCCTGGAAGTCCGATCGTTTACCTGGCCGGCGGGCCGGGAGGTTCTGGAATTTTTACTGCCAAAGGTCCGCGATTTGACCTCTTCATGGCCATGCGTGAATTCGGTGACGTCATCGCATTCGATCAGCGCGGTACGGGAATGAGCAACTCTTTTGAGCCTTGTCAACCACTCCATTTAATTTCTATCGAGAAACCGGGCAACCGTGATGAATTGATAAGCATCATCAGGAATAATTTTGTGCATTGCATGAGCTTATGGAAAGAAAATGGAATGGATGTCACCAGTTATAATAATTATGAAAGCGCTGAAGATATAGAAGATCTTCGTAAAGCTCTTGGAGCAAATAAAGTTACACTTTGGGGTATAAGCTACGGCACCCAACTTGCTTTTAGCTTTCTGAAAAACCATGAAAAAAGTACGGACAAATTAATTCTCGCCGCACTTGAAGCCACGGGCGATAATATCAAGCTGCCATTATATGTTGACCATTTGTTGGAAACAATTGAAATGGAGATTATGAAGACACCAGCGGCGGCAGTATATCCGGAGTTTAGAAAATCAATGCGTGATGTGTTACAAAAGCTCGACAAAGAGCCTGTCTCAACGTCGATTAAGGATCAAAAAGGAAATGAAATAAAAGTGGGTATCAGTAAATTTGATGTACAGGTCGTGACCTCATTTTTTCTTCTAAAAAATCCTTCGGATATTAAAAATATTCCTGGTCTTTACAGGATGATGGCAAACGGAAACTTTCAGGAGATGGCCAGAATGGTGTACAGTCTGAGGATGTATTGTTCTTCTAAAGATTTTTATGGAATGGGTCTTCTCATGGATGCGATGACGGGAGTTTCTGAAAAGCAAATGAACATTGTCAGGGAGCAGGACACGCAATCTATTTTAGGGATGACGACCAATCTGCCCTTTCCGGACCTCACACAGGGACTTGGGTTGCCCGATCTTGGGGAAACATATCGGGAAGACATTACCAGTAGTGTGCCGGGACTATTCCTCAGCGGCACATTGGATGGTCGTACGTTTATCGAGGATGCTACCCGAATCGCGCGAAAGTTTAAAAATGTAATCCATGTAATCGTTGAGAATGGAGGTCACGATGTATTTGAGCAAGCTCCTTCAGTACAAGCACTAATAATAAACTATATGCGCGGAGAGGACGTATCACGAAGACTACTGCTGAATCCAGTCGAATTTACTACAAAATGAAATCACCAATCCTCAAATACACTATAATAATTGGTATGAGCACTCTTGTAGCTGTAACTCTTTGGTTTAATCTTCTTGTGGTAACTGAACATCGTACGGTGCCTAAATACGAGTCCATTTCTGTCGATGGACCGATTCAGGTTTTTCTTATAAAAGGATTGGGCGATCAGATCAGGATCGTTGCCGATAAAGGACTATCTCCTTTAATAAAGATTGAAGTCCAAGGGACGGATCTAGTCATTGACGCGATAAGCCCCATAGTTCATGAGCGAATTTTAAAAGTTTATGCATCCCTGGAGTGGGTGAAGAAAATCCACCTATCCGGAGCTTCTACTCTTGATGTTGTAGACAAGATTGATGCGGATACCGTATCGCTTACACTTGACGGATCCTCAGAAGGGCGAATAATGGTTGACTGCAAACTACTTAATATAAAAATGCATGACGTCGCAAATATTTTTCTTGCTGGCTCTGTGGATTTGCTTAAAGTTAATCTTACTGGTGTTTCTGATATCATAGCAGACAATCTCTTTAGCGATAATTGTAAGTTAACGATCATCAGTCCGAAACAAAGTCCCGGGGTATTCCGAATTAATGTGTCAGACACTTTGTGGTTGACCATGCGAGGATCAAGTGGCAGGATTGTAAGATATAAAGGAGATCCTGTTGTAATAAAGGATATTGAGGGTAATGGAGATGCCGTGAGAAAATAGTTAAAAGGGAGGCAGTGAGAACAAAACTCTAGTGATACAATGATCACGAACATCTCCTGTTTTGCGTTGACCGGTGGGTGATTATCTACCTAAGACTGGAAAAACTTTTTTGAAATTCTTTCTTGGTTGTTTTAATTTTTATGCGTTTACTATTTTGGTGAATGCAGAGAAATCAGGTTTCCTTCAGTATCTTCAAAAATAGCGAAATGCCCTAATTCGGGAGTTATTTGCATTTTTGGCATTACTACCTTACCACCAGCATTTTCAACCCGGTTTAGTACCACGCTTAAGTCTGTTCCGGCATTCAGATACACTTTTGCTCCATGATTTGAAGGAACATACCCTTCGCCTTTTACAATGGCGCCGCCGATACCACCACCCGGCTGGTCGTACAAAAGAAAACCCATTTGCTGAGGACCCATCATCATTTCCGGCATCTCATACTGGTATATAGTGCTATAAAACATTTTGGCTCTGCCAAAATCTGAAACAGGAATTTCAACCCAGTTGATTGCATTTTTATGCATTTCCATTTTGAATAATTTTAAGTGGTACTCGGTTATTGTCAGGTATGATTATTATTCAGCTCATTTCCATTTAATTGCTCCATCCTTAAAGCGTTTTATCAATTGTTGATACGACCATTTGTTTCCCATCTCGAAAAAAGCATAGGTTTTATCCCATTCTTTACCTTGCCCCCATCCAACCATAGTAGATATAATTTTTGTCTTATTTTCCCCGCGTGGTATGAGTTGAATTATTTCCTGCAAATTTTTATCTTCTCTTCTGCATTTTTCCGGGAACACCTTGTTAAGGGTAATTTTATAAATGAGCATTTCATTGGGAATATAATTGATAATACCAAGTGTTATGGTTCCTTCATCACTAGTCTTTGCATTTGCATTATAATTGGTTTGTACAGTGCCGCCTATTTTCAAATCAAGCTTTGCAACCGGAACCATCCAGGTTTTCATTCCTTCTTCCGTAGCGATTGTTTTCCACACTTCAATGATTGGAGTGTCCACTTCCATTTCGTATCGAAGAAATTTTTCTCCGTTTTCGGAAACAAAAGAACGGTTCATTATGCTGTCAGCAAAATCATCTGATTTTCCGGTTACGGATTCCAGATTTTCATTTAGAATTTTATTTTCCTTTTGATGCTGAACCCATGCGATAAGAATAATGGTAGTGAAACAAGCAGTTATTATTTTATACATCGTGGTGTGATTTAATTTCATGGTCCAAATATTGCTCTCATAGCTGCAAGGGCAATTAGCCTATACCTTCCACGAAGGAGAAAAGATTTAAGCGAACGATTTTCAAAAAGTAAAATTGTTGCGATAGAACTATATTTCTCGCCACCCTTTGATTTTCAAACAATGAATACCAGATGCCCCCAATTAAAGAGGTTGATACGGCTGCAATACATATTGCTACCTGGTGAAGATGAGGGAAAGAATCCTGCATTACAGTATAGAGTTATTTTTTTACAAAAGTATCTACAACCTCAAAAGGTCTATTGTAAAAAATTTACCTCAACGAATAATGCAATGATTTTCGTCAAACGTTCTCACTGAAAGATATTTTTCCGGGGTCATCCCGGCTAATTCTTTGAAATCGTTAGCAAAATGTGGTGCATCGTAAAAAGGAAATTGATACAGAATGTCGATCCACTTCACATCTGGTTTGTTTTTTACGAGCTGAATGACCTGTTGCAATCGCATTATTCTTTGAAGATTTTTTGGTGATGTACCCACTTGTTTTTTGAATAATGAAATAAAATGTTTGTGAGAATAACCAGCTTTTCGTACCAATTCGCTGATCGATATTTCTGCATCGGAAAAGAAAAGTTTATTTGCAACATACAGTACTGATTCATTCGTCAAACATGAACCATCAAATTTTGTCCATAAATATTCCTGGAGCGTTTGAACTATTTTTTTATGGTCCGATAATTCATTTATTATATTTCGAAGTTCCTGCAATTCTTTTTTCATCCAATCAGCTTCTAAAACTTTATCCGTAATATTTGAAATTGGAAATTTAAAAAAAGGATAAGCTCCGCCAGGAAGAAATCGTATACCAATAAGATTTGTATCGGTTAATGACTGAATGATAATCGGTTTGGTTTGCAATCCGGCAACCCAAAAGCTTTTGAAATATTTATCTGTTTTGAATGTATCCGGGTTAAGCGTTTTTTGTTTGTTGCCAAAATTTAATATTAGTTCAATTACTCCATTAGGTAAAATTTTTGATTTTGTAGTATCATTTGCTCCTTTTGAAATCCAAATGAACTGTACCCATTGATGGAGTGGTGGTTGAACCTGGAATACGTGAAATTCAGTTTTCAATAATAAAAATTACGCTGGTAGAAGTTGAATTGCTTACAGTAAGATAAATATAAATAGAAATAGGTAGGCTGGAATATCAAGTTGAAGAATTCTTTTATTTAGCCAATTCAATTTCAACGGCTCCACGCTTGCCACCATCACCATATTTTGCTACGGCCTTATCCGCAGATAGTTTAGTAAGTTTATATTTTTTGTTTTCATCAAGTTTAATTTTTGAGCCCAATTGCACTGGCTTTCCATCGACTACTAAATAATTTACTTTGCCAATGAAATTGAAGGATCCGTTACCTACAAATTTATTTTTTTCAATGTCAACGACGACTTTTCCATTAAAATAAAGCTCATTATTATCTGCTGACCATGAAATATTCGTGGCATAAAATGTGCCTGAAGCATTATCAGAGATTGGTTCAAAATTTCTGGTCTCAGGTTGCCCAAAGTTTATGCTCTTATTATTGTTTGCATTCTTGTTATCATTTGCAGTTACATTATCGTTTACACTCACATTATCATTTGAACTCTTGTTGTCATTTACACTTTTATTATTAACGATAAGCAGCTTCGAATTTGATGAACCTGTATCAGTTTTGATAGTTTGCCCATTAGAATCTGCCAAAATGGAACCTGCTAAAAGTAAAGCTGCTACTGTTTTTGAATTTTTCATTGTATCATTTTTGTTTGTTAAAAAATTATTTTCGTTAACTATGATACCGTTTTTAAGATTGGTGGCAGTTGAATCTTGATCTTTTGGTATAATTTTATCTTCCTCTTCAATCATCTGGGCACTTATATTGGCATTAGGGATTATGTTTTCGGTTATGGGATTGGGTTTTTTAATATTCAAATACGTTACCAGGAAAATTCCAAAACCGACAGTGGCAATAGTTGCGTACACATAATTTCCAATAAAAGGTGCTTTATTGGATGGAATTTGAACAGTATTTGCACCACGGGTAATCAATGGATATGATTTTAAGTTTTGAATTTCATAATTTTTGAATTGTTTGCGATACAAACCATCTATATTCCAAAGTTTTATTGGTAAGCCAAAAAGGAGGAAAAGCCCTTTTCTTTTTTTCTTCTCTGGATTTAATTTCTCCTTAAGGATTTGTCTTATTTTTTTACGAGCTCTGGCAAGGTGAGATTTAGATGTGCCTTCACTGATGCCCAATTCTTTCCCTATTTGAGCATGTGAAAATTTATCAATAACATAAAGGTTGAAAACCAGTTTATGATGCTCCGGAAGCATATTGATCGCATCTAAAAGTTGCTCGTGGCTTAACTCATAATTGTTATGTTCTGTTTCGAAATCAGTACCCATGCTCACTGCCTCATTTGATATTAAATCATGTATATATTTTTCTTTTGATTTTCCCCGAATATGCTGTAGGCAAACATTTACCACAATCCGCCTCAACCAGGCTTCAAAAGGACCTTTTCCCTCGTAACCGGCTACTTTTTGATGAGCTAATACAAAAGCATCGTGGGCTAAATCTTCTGCTAACGGGTTATCGGAAGTATATCGATAACAAATGCCGATCATTTTTTTGATGTTTTGATTATAGATTTCCTCCCAAAATTTAGTCGTTGTCTCAATCATATTTTAATGGCCAAAATATATATGATGCAAAAAATTGAAAAGGTGGCAGGGAAATGAGGGTTAATGTCCCGCAAAGACCGCAGAGATCGCAAAGGGTTTGCTAAATTGGACTGAAATGTTAGTGACATTTCTTATTAATGTGGACTATTTGGTTAATGTCCCGCAAAGACCGCAAAGATCGCAAAGGGTGGATAAATTGGA
>JBDTUE010000099.1:0-14067 GCA_040007895.1 Saprospiraceae bacterium
ACATCTCTCCATTGAATAATAGCATCCGGCAACAATTTATAAATAATCGCAAATAAAAATGCCACTACGGACAGGGTCAGCAGCACGTTAAATATGTACACTACTATAATAGCGATAAACGGAAACATCTCCTGCAGTTTACCCATGAACCCCTCCAATAATCCATTGATGGTTAGAGAAACTAATAATAAAAAACCTAAACCAGAAACGATAGAAAAAGATAAAAGTCTTTTTTTGATTAATTGCCACCATCCACTGTCATGTTTGACTTCTAAATTCCAAATCATATTGATAGAATCCTGCATTTCAGTAAACAAGGTCGTGGCAGCAATGAGTAATAGTATAAAACTAACCACGGTCATTAAATTATTGCCGGTGATCGATGCATTTTTAATAATCTCCTGGATCTGAAGCGCTGCTTGATCGCCTACAAATCCACTGAGATGATTATAAATAGTGCCCTCGATAGCTTGTCGTCCCCAGAATAAATCAGAGAAGAAAATGATCACCAACATCATCGGCCCGAGAGAGAAAATAGTAAAATACGCGAGGGAAGCGCTTAACTTAAGTACTTTATGTCTGTTAAACCCAATGGCAGATTCTTTTAAAATTTCGAAAAATTCTTTTATTTTAATTTTATACATAATTGGTAAGCCAATATCGTTGATTATTAATGTTAACTGGTGCTCAAGTTATGTACTTCTGATTTAGAAATCATTATCTGAACTTTAAATATTCCTTCCTCATCGATAAGTTTTATCCTATTGTCTTCCTGGGTTTTACCATCGACCACCACCATCATATCATCTTCCATATCTTTTTGGATAATCTCAATGTGATATTGAGCCTTATTGAATTGGTACCGGACTTTAAATGAATCCCATTCGGGCGGAATGCAAGGATGTATTTTTAAATAATTTCCTTCTTGCTGTATTCCAAGCAAAGATTCGGTAATGAGCCTGTACATCCATCCCGCTGATCCCGTATACCAGGTCCACCCTCCCCGACCTGCATGTTGAGTACCGGCATATACATCGGCTGCTAATACATACGGTTCGACTTTATAAACTGCAATAGATTTAGAGTCTTTACCATGATTGATGGGGTTAATCATGTTTAATAATTCCCATACTCTCTTATTGTCTCCCAATTTTGCAAAAGCCATAATCATCCATACCGCTGCATGTGTGTATTGACCACCGTTTTCTCTCACTCCGGGTACATATCCCTTGATATAACCCGGATTTAATTCAGATTTATCGAATGGTGGTTGTAACAGTTGAATGATCCCGACATCTTTCCGCACCAGGTATTTATAAGCCGAATCCATAGCATTATGAATTCGATGATCATCGCCGGCCCCGGATAATACAGACCAACTTTGTGCTATAGAATCAATCCTGCATTCATCATTGGTAGAAGTTCCCAGTTCTGCTCCATCGTCAAACCATGCTCTCTTATACCATGATCCATCCCAGGCATGAGTATCAATATTTTCTTTTAATTGCAGTGCAGCTTTTTTACATTCTTGTGCAAAGGTTATATCATTATGCCCGGTTGCAATAGGTTCGAAACGGGTAAGAATATCATACAGGAAAAATGCCATCCATACGCTTTCACCTTTACCTTTAATACCCACTTTATCATATCCATCATTCCAATCCCCGCTACCTATAAGTGGAATTCCGTGTTCTCCATAAGTGAATCCATGCCGGATAGCCTGAACACAATGATCATACAGTGAAGCCGATGTCAACGATTGTATTGGTAGATCATAATAAGATTCTTCTTCAGCAGCCAATGAACGTCCTTCGAGGTAATGCACCCGTTCATCCAATATGCTTTGATCTCCTGTCTTACTAATGTATACCGATGTTACCATTGGCAACCACAGGTAATCATCTGAACAACGGGTACGAACACCACGACCCGTAGGCGGGTGCCACCAATGCTGAACATCGCCATCTCTAAACTGGCGCGAAGCACTTAATAGAATCTGATCTTTAGCAAGAATAGGAGAAGTTTGAATCAAGGACATCACATCCTGTAATTGATCCCTGAAACCAAAGGCACCACCTGATTGATAAAATCCACTTCGACCCCACAGTCGTGAAGACAGTGTTTGATAAATAAGCCAACCATTTGTAAGAATATTTATCGCTGCGTCCGGAGTTTCTACCTGGAGAGAACCAATAATTCGTTTCCAATAATTTTTTACTTTCTCAAGAGATTCATTGGCAGCAGCATTTCCTCTGAATTTTCGCGCCATTGAATTGGCATCAGCTGCATCTTTTCCAGCGCCAAGTCTGAAAATAATTTCTCTTTCATCACCATCAGCCAGTGTAAATGGAACCAGTATGGCTGCACAGGGATCTAAAGCGAGACCAATTTTGCCAGATAGATTTGTTCGCCCCATGGCTTCAGGAGATTGCAAGGTACCGTTGCGTCCAATAAATTCAGTTCGGTCTGCAGTAAACGTGTTCTTTGATTCATCCGTATCGAAAAACGCTACATGATTAAAGAATTCCGTACTGTAATGATTCTTTGCAAAAAACACACCACTATCCGGATCAATCTCAGTATGAATATGCATGGCTGTTTTCGACCTGCTATCCCCAAGTACCCATTCTATATAACCAGTCACAGAAAGTTTGCGCGACCTTCCGGAATGATTCCTGATTTTTAATTTTGTAAACTTGATAGAAGCTTCGAGATCCACGTGAACTGTCATCTCCGAATAAATGCCTGCTTCTATATGTTCAAAAACACTATAGCCAAATCCATGTTTCGTAATATAATTTGATTGACTTCTGGCAGGAAGGTATGAGGCCGTCCAAAATTGGCCACTTTCATCATCGCGGATATAAAAAGCTTCACCACCAGGATCACACACCGGATCATTGTGCCATGGAGTGAGCCTTAGCTCATGCGCATTTTCAGTCCATGTATATGAAGAGCCACTTTCTGAAATCACTGTTCCAAAACCAGGGTTAGCTATAACATTTACCCATGGGGCCGGAGTTTGATTTTTTGAATCGAGAATAATAACATATTCATTTCCATCCGGAGTGAATCCGCCTTTGCCGTTATAAAAGATCAGGTCCCCTGGTATGGGTAGATTGGAAATTTCCTGGTTAATTTTTTTCGAAACTATAATGAATGGAATTTGCTGTTTGGAAATCGATTTAAGTTTTACAAAATTTTCCAGTGATTTATTATCCGGGATATTTATCCTTGCTACAGTTTGAAAGAGTATACGATCTTCATTTGAAATCTGTTCAGAGGCTCTTACAAAAATACCTCCCGGCCGATCTCTCAATTCAGCTGGAATCAATGCCTGAATATCATTTTGAAAAACCTGGCGGTATACGTTATGCTCTTCATTCCAAATCACCAGGTCTACTGCTAATCCTTTTAATCTCCAGAAAGCATGCGCCTGTACCAATTGTTTGACCAGGTGCATATTCGTTTGATTTTCTATTTTCAGAATTACGATTGGCAAATCGCCTGAAATCGAATAACTCCACAAGCCGGATTGTCTTCTATGATTATTGATCAGAATAGATGGATCGGCCCTATATAAAGGATTAGAAAATAATATAGAGCTTGCCAACCGACCATACAATTGAGCATCTGCTTCTGTTGCATTGATCTGTCTCAACACTACCTGGCTATGTGTCCATGCCATTTCAAAAACACGGTCTTTGTGATGTTTATCCTGGTATTTATTGATCAGGCTTTCACAGATAGTACTTGATTCAGCAATGCCGGTGATCATATCCAGTGTAATTCTTTCATCCGGTTCAAGTATTATTTTATATCGAATGGCCACGATAGGATTTAACACAGAACCTTCATGACCCGCAAGAGGACCTGGTACCTGCATTGCCCGTGGATTCATGGTTGAATTTCCCCGTCCGATAAATTCCATACGGTCTGTTTCATACGATATTTCGGCAGGTACTTTTCCATGCATGGTCATTAAATGGAACATCCATGGCACTTGCTCTTCAGCAGATCGTGGTCTTCTTGTACACAGGATTGCATGTTTCTTCGGAAGGATTTTGCTTTGAACAAAAAGATTATTAAACGCCGGTTGCATAATATCAGCAGCCGCAGCTGTAAGCACTACTTCAGCATAACTGGTCACATCAATAGTACGCCTCGTATCCGAATAATTCTTTATTAAAACCCTTCTCATTTCAATATCATCTTCCGGAGAAACTACAATTTCAGTATTCGTTTCGATTCCATTCTGCATGATATGAAAGTCAACTCTTCCTTGTGAAAAAGAAACTTCATATTTCTCTGTTTTCTTTAAAGTAGGTTGATGCGTATTAGACCAAAATGCATTCGTATCAAGGTCACGGATATAACAAAATGTTCCCCATGGATCACAGGTCCCATCTTCGCGCCATCGGGTGACTGCAAGATCTTTCCAACGGCTATATCCAGATCCTGCATTGGATAACATGACATGGTACCGCCCATTTGAAAGAAGTTGAACTTCTGGTATCGGCGTGTTCGCAGTCTTTATTATTCTTGTCTCTGTACCACCAGATATATATTCTACTTCGGCTATCGCAGTGGTATGCGTAAAATAAGTGGATGCTTTAGGAATTCTTTCCTGTAACAATAACAAAGCTGCTTTGAAGCGGGGTTCAGCTTCAAATAATTTTTGCATTGGCTTATCCAAAAGCAGGTATGCATAGGATAATAAACTCATGCCCTGGTGATGAGTCATAAATGAATAGACAATTGATTTGGATTGTCCCCTGGGTAAACGGGATGGTGTATAATCTATCGCTTCATAAAATCCATATCTTCCATTGAATCCATTTTTCTCCAATAATTCCAAATTATCGCATGCCTTTTCCGCTGAAACCATTAATGCCATAGCCGTGGCATACGGAGCAATGACGGAATCATCTTCAAGCCCTCGTTTTAAACCCATACCCGGAGCACCAAATGCGCGGTATTGATAATGTGAGTGTGCATTGACCCGGTTGTAACCAGATTCTGAGATTCCCCAAGGCAAACCGATACGATTACCATATTCAATCTGCCATTTCACTGCTGATTTATAGGTTTGATCAAGTAAAGTATTTTCAAACGAAGGCATCACCAACAAAGGCATAAGGTATTCAAACATAGATCCACTCCATGAAAGCAAAATGGAGTTTCCTTCTACGTTGGTGAGTAAACGTCCCAAAGCAAACCAGGCTTCTTCAGGAAGTTTTCCCTGGGCTATACATACAAATACAGCTAACCGGGCTTCGGATGCAAGCAAATCATAATAACTCGTATCAATACGATGTTCCATTACATTGTATCCAATGGTGAATAAATGACTTCGGCTATCATAGAGGAAGTCCCATTCCATATCTGCTATTTTATTACATTGGTAAGCAAGAGATTCTATTGAATTTATTCTTTCTTTTAAGATCGTAATCGATTCGGTGAGCGTCGATTGAAAACGGCTAAGCCATTCATCAGAAATAGTTGATTTGGAAGTTGCTGAAAGCCTGGTTCCTTCGGATTGTAACCATTCAGCAGTTTTTAAAATATTGGCATAGGATGAAACATCATCCCCGGATTGAAGATCCACGAATTCTTCAGGGACATTTTTTAATAAATTCCACGGTGCAAAAATTTTCAATTCATTTCTCAGGGCTTCTACCTGGCCTATCCATATTTGTTTCCACCTCGCAGGTTCACTTTCATTGGCAATAGAAGTTTTTTCCAATTCAATTAAAACTTTATTATCTAATACATCCAGAAATAATTTTATTTCATCAGGAGGCATGGGTGCCGCTTTAATTACTGAGTCAATCTCAAGCTTTATAGATTCTAAAAAGCTTGCCTCTTTTTCACTAAGTGAATCTATTAAAATAAACAAAGTATCTCTGAGTCCTTTAAAAATTCTTGAGCTTTGGATTTTTTGATACAATACACCGATTAAACCCTGTCTTAAGACTAATAAGTGCGCTGCAAGATTTCCACTATCCACCGTAGAAATGTATTTAGGTAATAATGGATTCAGCGATTGAGTATCATACCAGTTATAAAAATGACCTTTAAATTGTTCCAGTTTCTTTAACGTACCTATTGTTTTTTCCGTTCTCTCAATCAATTGCCCCGTTGTGATATATCCAAAATCATTTGCAGCAAGGTTGGCGAGCAGGGAAATACCAATATTGGTAGGCGAAGTTCGATGTGCTATCATTGCAATAGGCTGTTCCTGAAAATTATCAGGAGGTAACCAGTTATCGTCCGCTCCGACAAACCGTTCAAAGAAATTCCAGGTTCGACGAGACAATTTTTGGAGAAATATATTTTGTTCGTGATTTAAAATGACTACTTGTTTTGATAATGGTTTACTCACCCACCAGGTGACCCAAGGCGCAGTAAGCCATAAAAACAAAATGGGACCAGCAATAAATAATTTTACGGGATCTTGTATAATTAACAAAATCAATACACAAACCGGAAGGAAGACTTCGATCCACATCTCAGAATAGGATGAAGTCAAACGTTGCCCGGATATATTTTTTTCATGTACGAAAGGATTCCATTCAAGCATGTTCCTCCTGGTAATGAGCATCCTCCATAGTGTAACAAGGATGCACCTTAAATTGACATAAGCAACATACGGCAGACAAATAAGCGTAAATAAAGTTTCCTTAAAAATTTCGAAAATGCTTCTAATCGAATTTTTGACATGATGTTTTAAAATGACTTCTTTAGGTTTGTTGAATGCATCCCAAATGGAAGTAATGAGTATTGGCCCGATGATAATCAGGGACACCACGATAGTCCAATATAAAGCGGATGTCATGACCAACCATCCCAATAATAACATGATGGTAAGCGCTGCAGGGACAATGCTTCGACGGATATTGTCGAAAATTTTCCATCGGGACAATCCGGATAAAGGGTTTTTATTCCATCCCTTACCTACTCCATGAATAAAAGGCAACCACCAGGAAAAAATTTGCCAATCTCCTCTAACCCATCGTGTTTGTCTTTTAATATCTGCACGATATGTACCAGGATATTTTTCGAATAATTGTACATCACTGACAAGTCCTGAACGGATATAACATCCTTCCAAAAGATCATGACTCAGTATACTATTTTCCGCAAAAGCCCCATCCAGAACTTTTTTAAATATATCTACATCATAAATTCCCTTACCAATAAAAGAACCTTCTTCAAATAAGTCCTGATATACATCGGAAGATGCTCTGGTATACGGATCGATACCCGGCTCATTGCCATGCATCCGGGTATAAAATGAACTGGTCTCATCAGGTAAGCTGTTTGTAACTCTTGGTTGTAAAATACCGTACCCATTCGTTACTCTTTTTTTCTTAGCATCATAAAGCGGATGATTCAACGGATGCGCCATAGACCCGATTAATTTCCAGGCTGATCCCATTGGCAATTGAGTATCGGCATCCAGTGTGATCACATACTTTATGAATGGAAAAATAGATTGGTCACCAATGATGAGAGAGAATCTATCCTTTGCTCCACCTCTAAGCAATTCATTTAATTCAGAAATTTTACCACGTTTTCTTTCATAACCCATCCAGGCATTTTCCGATTTATTCCAATGTCGTGGGCGGTGAAACAAATAAAATAAATCATTTTTTTCTCTTCCGTATTTGTCATTTAATTCTTCTATCCGTTGTTGTGCTAATTGAATTAATGCATGATCACCAGGTGTTACTTCCTGAACCGCATCCGTAAAATCAGTTAATAAAGCGAAATGTAAATATTCATTGATGTTAGCGAGGAAACGAACTTCTAAAGCTTCAACCAGGTTTTCAATTTCATCTTCAGTAGTGAGCATGACCGGTATCACGACCATGGTCCTGAAGTTTCGAGGGATTCCTTTTGAAAAATCCATCCTGGGTAATAGATTTGGTTTTACCAGAAGGGTTGAAATAAAATTGACAAAAGAAATAGCAAGCTGGCTTGTGCTTAGTAATGAAAGCAAAACAATACCACTCAATAACCAACCGTTGTTCGTTTCAAGTTTAGCCTCCGATAGGATCAGAATACTGGTAACTATAGTAATCGATATGATAGAAATCAGATATACTTTGAGACGATGCTTATGCAGATACTGCATAATTTTCTGTCCTATGGACTCCCTGATCTTGACGACTCTTTTAGTTTGTTCCACTCCGGGTCCTACGAGATAATAGCCCACATGCGAAGACCAGCTTTCATGCTCCCCAGGAATCAATTTTTCCTTCATTAACTTAATAGCAGTACGAGCAACCTGATTTTCTGTAATTGGACTTTCTTTGGCTATTTTTTCAACCACATGCCTGTACCGGTCACGGGTGGTAAAATCCATTAAACCATACATACCGCCGGAATCTTCACGAAGGGTTTGCTCAACGATACTATGACTCTCCACAAAATCACGCCAGTCCATTGAACCTAACAATCGAAGGCTTCCAATACTATTACTCATTGAAACCTGGTCAGCCGCCTTTTTTTGGTTTTCAGCATTAACCAAATGAACACTGGTAATACCACTATCCGCTAATTGTTGTTCAATCCAATTTAGAGCTAATGCAAGATCAGGGCCCTTTCCCTGCAATTGTCGGATTAATTCCGAAACAAAGGCACTGACCATGGGCGGATCAGAACGGGCCATATCTGCAATGACCAGGATTTGATCCTTTGGAGCTCTCTCCGCCGTTTCAATCATTTTTTTTGCCCAGTAATCAGCAAGGTTCCCATCAACGCGATCAATAGCAACCCGGGCTGACACCCGTCTTAAATTTTCAATAAGTGCCAGTCTTAACATAATGGGGATAGCCCATAATTCACCAAGCTGGAGATTGTTTACAGATTGATAAGCATTAATAAATCTGCTTAAACTCTCCATATCAATCCTTCCATCGCTATGCGAAATAATCTGTAAAACAATGTCATAAATCCTCGTAAGTCCGGAAGATCCCTCATCAGACAGTTGAGGTAGATCTTTACTATATCCTTTCGGGAAATTTACTTTTGCACTTCGGATATTTTCCTCGATCAAATAAAAATTGTCTATTAACCATTCTCCGGCCGGAGTAATTTGATAGCCTTTTTTAATTGAATCGGTCAGAAGCTTACGAACTTCATTTAGAATGACTTCATTGTCAGCTAGTCTTTTCAGCAAATGTTCCTTTACCGGTCTGGTACTTAGCTTATGATTCTTAGCAAGATTTTTACCGAACCGATCCATTTGATCTGAACTAAATAACTCAGCTCTTAAAGGTTCTTCATTTTGATAATTTAACCGGGAATTGGTAGTCAGAAAAAAGCCCTTCATTTCTACTATGAGTTCATGCGCAGTCGGGATCAATTTTAAACTCATAGTGCTTTTACTTTTTTTGTGATTTTAGTAAGATCTGTTCATAGTTCAGATCTTTATTCAACTCCAAATGACCACACCATGATCTATTGATATAAAACTGAGTCCAAGAATCATGAGCAAGTGACACGTTGGACCATGAAGTATACTTTAATACTTCCTGAATAAGATATGTAAAAACATTTATCATTATACTCATGAGTTGTCAATGACCCTTCCCCTTGAACCCGGCAAAGACATAAACCAATATTGAATTCCTTTATCCCCGGAATCCAGTTAAGATTTATAAAAACGCTTCAATGATTTCTAGTTTAATTTTATCCCTGCAGGAATCGTCCTGCCTTGTTTCATAAAACATACAATAAGTTTATTGACAAACTTCCTACTGTAAGGCTTTATCTAACTTTTGAAAATTAAAATAATCTATTTTTTCTTTCATTAAGTCTAAACTGTGGCATTCTCTGCTCTTGATCATTCATATCTTCCTCATCTTCCACGTCCGTATATTCAAAACTTGTTTGCTCCTGGTCTATAATAGAAAGTTCTTGTAAAAACTCCGGATTAAGACGACCATATTCATTAACATTGATTGGGTCTGTGGTATTATCATTCATAGTTTTTGAGTTTAAGTGTGCATTAAAATAACCTTCATTTAACAAAATATATTTTACTAACAACATTAACAGTAAGTCCTATGACCGTAAAAGACATATGACTTTGTGTCGAAGTTATGTTCGTTCAAAATTACATTCTTCGATTTTGCTTTCATTACAGCATTATTTGAATAAATTATACAATTCACAGGTTGTTAAATACAGATATGTTATAATATTGTAACAATCAGGGTCGTGTATACTTAATAATTTAAACATATAGAAACTTAACTTCCGGTAACTTCTGAATTGATAAAATACTATTTGTACTCTAATGTTGAAGTAACAATAATAGAATCTTCTAAAAACAAACTAAAATTATTCAGCTTTCTTTGATTTTTTCCTTTTTACCACTTTCAATAGAGATTTAACTGTCCCTGAAGACTCCAATACTACCTTGCTGTCTTTCAATTGGTTGTTCTCCGATTCAATCTTGAACCTAAGATGAAGTTTATATTTAACTTGTTTCCCTTTTACAAGCAATGCCCATAATGTTTTTCTTACTTCTTTGAAAGATAATCGCATCGGAATTACAAAATTAGTGATGCTTTGAGCCTTTATACTCAATACACCCGGCATCGTTCCTTCGATCCATTCATGGTCTTCAATAGCAAACTGGTAAGTAATATTTTTGGATTCGATGGGTAATACATTTTTATTGTTTAAAGCAACGTGAACCAGAATTGCAGCGCGGGATAAATTGAGCGAATCGATCTCCACATGCTCCACTATTGGTTCCGGAATATGAACCAACGGAAGCATTCTCTTTATTTGAATCACAAATTTTTTTCTAAAAATGATATTGGTAAAAAAAGAAGCTTTAAGATGGTATTCTACTGTATCAATATGCTGCTTATCGTTTTCATTGGTCACAGAAGTAAGCCGATGATTATAAATGGTCACCGGCAATGAAATCCAACTACTATCATTTCCATTAATATGTATAGATTTGAGATACCGGCTTTCTACTATTTCAGCGCTGTCAACAAAAATGCTATATTCCAAACTATCGACATTAAATGAAAAAGGAAGCTGATTTTTAATTAAAAGCCTAAGATTCATTTCCGTCTTTTCCGTAGTCAATGAAGTAACTTCTACAAAAGAAAACTCTACACGTGGGAGAAGAAATGTTTTATAACGACTGCCATCAGCCAGATATCTTATGGTGAGGAATCCTACGACCAGAAGAATGAAAGCTAACAATGCAATGAAGAAAATTTTTAAACTCTTTTTCATTCATTCTTTATTAACAGGGTTAGGTATTTGGGGTTTAAGATTATTCGGTACAAATCCCGATTAAAAAATCCTGATTTAAAAACTAATAATTGCTTCAAAACTTAAGCCATTGAATTGAGCACCGGCAAATCTACCCATCCATGCACTACCCAGGTATTGTTGATGTACATACTCAAATTTAGTCAATACATTTTTTGAAATGAACCAGCCACCCCCCAGGTTTATTCTTTCTATTTTAAGATCTGTTGCAGCACTTTCCAATAGTTTACCTACAATTGAATTATACCTTCCTCCGATATAAAATCTTTCTCCCCGGCCAAAATAATACAAGGGCTCTATAGCCATTTGTGTAAAACTTCCCTCGGTATCTGCTTTTGGTTGGGTAATCTTATGGTTGCCGTTGGCAACTTCAAATACTCCAAATAAATTAAATCCTTTAATTTTTAAAAATGGATTCAATTGAAATGAAGATAGTTGCACAAAACGTGGATTATACCTTCCATCAAAATCAGTACCCTCAGAAACTCCCTCAGCATCCGGAATGGTATGTAATACATCATAATATCTTGCTCCTGCACGGTCCCCACCATACAAATAGTATCCATTCGTAGTACCATTATTTATGTAGCCTGAAGCAGTCAATCTGAATCTGAAATCTTTATCTATTTGTTTATCAAACCCAATTTTTCCATAAAAAGAAGGTTTGTTGTTGCTACTTGTGGTTCTTACTACAGTCTGATCGATCTTTCCATTTGTAACACCAATGACAGCCAATAAGCCATTTGATTGAAGCGTAAGTTCACCAAATGCCTCCGTGGAGAAAGCATCCATAATATATTCGCCAATAAAAGGATTAAAAATGCCCCGGGCATTATCAGTCCTCCTAAAATGTGTGTCGCCATAATTAAACTCATCCAATCCAATAGTGATGGTCAAATGTTTCATCAAACCACTTAAAAATCCAGGCGAAATAAAATCCAATTTATCAATTTGCAAATGACCGCCTTTAATCCACGTATCATTATGATGTCTGGAGGAAAGATAAGTCTTCAGATGCATTCTCATTCCATCCAGCAACTGAACATCAAGATTCAAATTTGCATTGGGCAAATTAAAATCTGTTCCCAGATCAACCAGGTTATCTGACTTATTACTTTGATTTATACCTTGAAATTGCATTCCAAAATCACCCCCTACCCTGACTTTAAGCCCTGTAAATGGAACAGTATCCAGTTTCGATGTTTCAAATATATTCAGACCATTTTTATTATTAGGTCTATAAAATTGTAAATTAGTTTCCTGCCCATTTAATATAAAAGTTACGCAACAAAAAAAGAAAATGAGTTTAACGTTCATATTTAAAATTTTTAGGTATTCAAATAAACAAAACAGGTGCAACGAGTTCAAAGTATAACCACAGCCAAAGTTCTAGCTATGCAGAAATATTGTACTTACACTATATTGTCAATACCTTACATGATTCACAGATAGAAATTCCTCACGATACAACACAAATAGACTATCAATTATGAAAAAAGATTCATATCGCCACTCCGTATCCGCTAAATATTATTTGCTAAATAAATAATATAAAAGGAGCTGGTTCAAATTCATCATCTCCTTCGATTTGAATCATCCAAGGAATGGAATTCCTGAAAAAATCATCAACAATATTGTTCTACAAAAGTCTTTGTTTCCAACAATCCCTGTATGATTAGTGCTTCATTACTCTCATACGATTTGTCTTCAAACTCAATGACTACAGGACCATGATATCCTGATTTTCTTAGAGATTCAAAAAATGTTTTCCAATTAATATCTCCGTGACCGGGAAGTTTTGGAGAATGATACTCTAAAGGTGTTGCTAATATCCCCACCCTGTTTAATTTATCACGATATACTTTAGCATCTTTTAAATGTATGTGAAATAGCTTTTCACTAAATTCCTTTAATGGTAATAAATAATCCATTTGTTGCCACACTAAATGTGATGGATCATAATTAAGTCCCAGGTGTTCACCTCCTTCCACGTCAAACAATTGTTGCCAGATATCCGGTGATATAGCAATGTTTTTACCATTGGGCCATTCATCCGTACTAAAAAACATGGGACAGTTTTCAATACCAATCTTTACTTTATTGACTCCTGCATGCTGAATGATGGAAGGCCAATGTTTTTGAAAAAGTTCCAGGTTTTCTTTTAAACCCAGCATTTGATGCCGCCCAATAAATGTATTTACGACCGGGATATTTAATAGAGCCGCTGCACTAATCACTTTTTTAATGTGATTGATATAAAATGTCCGTTTTTCTTCATCTGCATCCAATGGATTTGGATAATAACCTAATCCTGAGATATAAACATTTTTTTTCCTCAGGTAAGATTGGATATAATTTATTTTGAGTTCATCCAGGGCATCGACATCAATATGGGTAACTCCGGCATATCTTCTTTCTGCTTTGCCCAGCGGCCAACACATTAACTCCACACATTTGAATCCATGATCTGAGGCAAAGTCGATGACTTCTTCAAATGTTTTATCAGCAAAAATGGCGCTTACAAATCCCAGGTCATACATGATTATTCATTTGTGATTGAAGATAAAATAAATGGCTTTTTAGCATTTTAGAGAGTAAATTATAAAACTAATTTAGGTTAATTATTCGCTTTACTTTTTTTTCCGCAAAAAAAGTAACAAAAAAACTCGTGCCAAAATAAACTCGCTCTGGGATAAGTTCTATGTCAATGTATTTTCACGGACAATTGATTCGTTTTCCAAGTATACATTTTGCTGC
>JBDTUE010000100.1:0-14047 GCA_040007895.1 Saprospiraceae bacterium
TGGCGGAATCTTGGTAAAAGCAAGATGCATTCCTTCATCAATATTTTTGGACTGGCTATAGGTATGGCTGTGTCTCTGCTCATTGGATTGTGGTTATACGATGAAATATCTTTTGATAAGAATTTTCAGCATTATGATCGTATAGCCAGAGTATTGCAGAATGTGACGAATAATGGCGAAGTACAAACCTGGACGAATATGCCCTATCCCCTGGGTGAAGAATTGCGAAAAAATTACGGAAGCAATTTTAAACATGTGATTACTGCAGCGAATATTGGCAATCATACAGTGCTCATTGATAATAAAAAGGTAAAGGTATCCGGCGGTTATTTTGAACATGGTATTCCGGAAATGTTATCTCTTCAAATGAGACAGGGAAACCATGGTAGCCTGGATGATCCTGCTTCAGCCCTGATTTCAGTTTCAGCAGCTAAAGCCAATTTTGGTGAAACAGACCCTCTCAACAAGATTATAAAAATAGATGATAATCCACCAATCAAAATAAGTGGGGTTTACGAAGACTTTCCCAGTAATTCTACGTTTGCGGATTTAAATTTTATTTCTACCTGGGAATTTCTTTACAATAATAGTGATGATATAAAATCTATGACGGATCCATGGAGACCTAATTTTACGTCACTCTATGTTCAATTAAATGATAATATAGATATCGATAAAGCTTCTTTGGCGATCAAAGATGCTAAAATGAAGAAGGTGAATGAACAACTTCAAAAGAAGAAACCGGCTTTATTCCTTCATTCTATGAGCAAGTGGCATTTGTATTCTGAATTTAGAAATGGATTCAATACAGGCGGTGCTATACAATATATAAGGATGTTTGGGATCAGCGGATTATTCGTGTTGTTATTGGCATGTATTAATTTTATGAACCTAAGTACTGCCCGAAGTGAAAAACGGGCAAAGGAAGTTGGTATCCGGAAGACGGTGGGTTCCTTACGAAGTCAATTGATAGGTCAATTTTTTGCTGAATCCTTATTGACGGTAGGATTTGCTTTTGCGATGTCCTTGTTATTTGTTCGTTTATTATTACCTTTTTTCAATACTGTTTCTTCAAAACATTTATCCATTTTGTGGAGTAACCAAAATTTTTGGTTGATCAACCTGGCGTTTATTGGATTTACTTCCATCATAGCAGGAAGTTATCCTGCATTTTACCTTTCTTCTTTTGAACCGGTTAAAGTGTTGAAAGGAACATTTCAGACAGGACGACTTGCCGCCTTGCCCCGAAAAGTTTTGGTGGTATTACAATTTACCGTATCGATCACCCTGATCATCGGAACCATGATCGTATATCGTCAGATACTATATGCGAAAAACAGACCTGTGGGTTATAGCAGGGATGGATTGGTTAATGTCTATATGGAAACAGAGCAAATCCATAAACATTTCGAAGCGGTGAAAGAGGAATTAGTTCAGGCGGGGGCTATTTCTTCTATGGCTGAATCTGGTAGCCCCACAACAGGGATATGGGGTAGCACCAGTGGTATTTCATGGAAGCAAAAGGATCCTAATCTTTCCACAGATTTCGGTACAGTGAATGCATCGTACGATTTTGGTCATACGATTGACTGGAAGTTAAAGGAAGGACGCGACTTTTCCCGTGAATTTGGTTCGGATACTTCTGCTGTGATTTTGAATGTAGCTGCTGCTGAGTTTATGGGATTAAAAAAGCCGATTGGTGAAATCGTTACCTGGTGGGATGTGCCCTACACGGTGGTCGGTGTGATTAATGATATGGTCATGACATCTCCCTATGAAGAACCTAAACCAATTGTATATTCTTTATCTACAGGGACCGGTAATGTGATCTTATTACGGATAAATCCAAAACAAAATGCAAAGACTGCATTGAGCACTATAGAAACTGTATTTAAAAAATATAATCCAGAACAGGCGTTTGCATACAGATTTGTTGATGAAGAATATGCTCAAAAATTTGGCGATGAGGAGAGAATAGGTAAACTAGCCGGTTTTTTTTCTCTGCTGGCCGTGTTTATTTCTTGTCTTGGATTATTCGGACTTACATCCTTTGTTGCTGAACAAAGGCAGAAGGAAATAGGTGTAAGAAAAGTATTGGGAGCATCAATATTCAATGTTTGGAATTTACTTTCTAAAGATTTCGTCCTTCTTGTCGGATTGTCTTTTTTATTTGCAATACCTATTTCGATTTATTTTATGTCGGGCTGGTTGTCGAGTTATACCTACCGGACAGGAATGTCATGGTTCATATTTGCAGCAGCCGCAATGGGATCTATATTAATTACACTGCTAACGGTAAGTTTCCAGGCTATCCGGGCAGCTATTGCTAACCCTATAAAAAGTTTAAGAACAGAATAAATGAAAAGCAAAAAGGTAAAAGGTGAAAAGGTGAAAAGGATGAGAGAAATAAGGTTTTTCCCCCTTGGCCCTTCACCTTTTAACCTTTAAACCTCGCACCTCAAACCTGATACCTCAAACCTCTCACCTCAAACCTCAAACTATGTTCAAATATTACATCAATATCGCGCTCAGGAATCTTACGAAACAAAAAGTACTGACAGGTATTAATATCCTGGGGCTTTCCATAGGAATAGCTTGTTTTAGTTTATTCCTGTTGTATTCATTGAATGAATTTAATTTCGACCGGTTTAATGTCAATTCGAAAAATATTTATAGAGTATACCGGTGGTCATTTGGAGAAAAAGGGAACACAGGAGAAGGAGATGTTTATATGCCAATGCCTTTAGGACCTGCTTTGAAAAAAGATTTACCGGATGTAAAAGACTTCGTGCGTATTAGAGATCCCTGGCAATCAGATTTCGTCAAAGTAGAAGACCAGATGTTTAGAATTCCAATTACCTATGCTGACCAGTCTTTTTTTGATGTGTTTTCTTTTAAACTACTCCAAGGTCAACCTAGTACGGCGTTGAAAGATTTGCATAATATTGTTTTATCTAAAAAAACCGCGAGCAAATTATTTGGCGCTATTAATCCGGTAGGTAAAAGTGTTCGAATAAAAGCGCAGGATGAATTTGAATCTTTTATCGTTACAGGAATTGTTGAAAATGCACCTTCTAACTCTTCTATTGATTTTGAAATCATTGCAAACTTTGAATATCTCGCCACCACCCGGGGAGGTGCCCGCTCGGTAAATAACTGGAACAGATCTTCTTATATCACGTATGTACTGTTAAATCCGGAAAGTACCTTACACCTTGAACCAAAGAGACTTCAACAGGAGTATACTAAATATTATCCCGGTAATGAAGAGGAGATGCGTAAAAGAAATATTTGGAAAGGTGAAGGACCACCTACCACATATGGTCTTCAGCCTTTAGAAGTTATTCATACGGATACAAAAATTACAGGGGGAACAATTGCCAGCGTAGACCCTAAAAATTTATGGATTTTATTAGCAATTTCATTCGGAATTTTATTAATTGCATGCATCAATTTTACTACACTGGCTATAGGCCGGTCAGCAGGCCGGGCAAGGGAAGTCGGCATTCGCAAAGTAATAGGAGGGGGTAAAAGTTCTTTAATCATTCAATTTATATCTGAAGCCATATTCTTAAGTGTGCTTTCTACCGGAGTGGGTTTAATTCTTGTAAAATATTTATTACCTTATTTTAATCAATTATCAGGAAGAGAGCTTGCTTTGTCTTTTACTCAATTTCCTGAATTAGTTTGGTTATTGACTGGATTAACGATTATGGTTGGCCTGTTAGCAGGTAGTTATCCTGCATTGGTATTATCAGGTTTTAATCCAATAGAAGTATTAAAACAAAAAATTAAAGTAGGTGGATCCAATTTATTTACGAAGTCTCTCGTCACAGTTCAATTTGTTTTATCTATCGGACTCATTGCTTCTACAGCTATTATACTACAGCAGATCCGTTTTATGTCCAGTAAACATCCTGGTTTTAATAAAGAAAATGTAGTGGTAGTCAATGGGGACGATGTCAATACAAAAAAAGTTTACCCTTTGTTCAGATCGTCTATATTGCAGCAGCCTCAGGTAAAAAGTGTTGCATCGGCAGAACTTGGACTAGGGGAGGGGACTGGATGGAGCCGTCAGGGATTTGAATATAAAGGCGTTCATAAAGATGTGTATGAATATTTTATTGATAAAGACTATATCCCTTTAATGGGAATTGAAATCTTACGGGGAAGGAATTTTAGCCCGGACTTTACAGATGATACCGTCAAGTCTGTCTTAGTGAATGAAAAAATGGTTTCTGATTTTGGATGGACTTTGGATAATGCAGTCGGACAAGTAATAAAAGGATATTTTGAATCTAATGAAGCAGCTTCACCTGTAGTGATTGGAGTCGTAAAAGATTTTAATTTCAGGCCGTTACGAGAACAGGTGAAACCCCAATTATTTCACCAGTTTTCTGATTATACTTCTAATAAATATTTTGTACGATTAAATCCAGGTGATCCTTCTGCAGTATTAAAATCAATGGAAGCCGAATGGAAAAAATTGGTTCCTGAATTGCCATTTAGATATACTTTTTTGGATGAAGATCTGGATCGGTTCTATAAAGCAGAAAATCGTTGGGGAAAAATTATTGGTTGGGCTGGAGGCATTTCCATCTTTTTAGCCTGCCTCGGATTGTTTGGATTAGCTGCTTTAGCAGCGGTAAACAGGACTAAAGAAGTAGGTATCCGCAAAGTATTAGGAGCCTCGGTTGGTTCGATTGTAGGATTATTATCCAAAGATTTTATCCGGCTGATAAGTATAGCCATTGTCATTGCTATTCCGGTGGCCTGGTTTTTTATGAATAAATGGTTGCAGGGTTTTGCCTATAGGATTAATGTGAGTTGGATCGTGATGTTGAGTGCAGGAATGATGGCTTTGATGATTGCATTTGTAACCGTAAGTTTCCAGGGAATAAAAGCCGGATTAACGAACCCGGTAAAAAGTTTAAGAAGTGAATAAAAATTAAAGGTAAAAAGGTGAAGGGTGAAAAGGTGAAGGGGAAGAGTAAATATCTAAAATGAACTATGGAACAAAAGTATCAATCGTTTGAAGATTTAATGATTTGGAAGGAAAGTATGAAACATAGTGTTGAGATTTATAAATTATTTAAATCTTGTAAGGACTTTGGATTCAAGGATCAAATTCAGCGATCAGCTATATCTGTGCCATCTAATATTGCTGAAGGATTTGAGCGTCAAACTGATAAAGAATTCGTGCAATACCTTTTTATTGCAAAAGGATCAAATGGAGAGTTGAGAACTCAAATTTATTTGGCAATTGAATTGGGATATATTGATAAAGAACATGGATTGACTTTAATAGAAACGACTAAAAAAATTTCTGGTATGATATATCGCTTAATTAAAACAAGAAAAGCAATCCTTAACCCTTAACCTTTTAACCATTGACCTTTTAACCTTTCAATCTATGCTAAAAAATTATTTAAAAATCGCCATTCGCAATTTCACCAGGAACAAATTATATACTGGTCTTAATATTGCTGGTCTGACTTTTGGGTTGACCTGTTTTATACTTATTAGTTTGTATATATTCAATGAATTGACTTTTGACCGTCATTTTACAAATTCAGAGCGAATCTTCCGGTTTATAGAAAATCAAACTAAAGATGGTAAAAAAATAAGTATCCCGGGTGTAAGCTATAAACTGGGACAGGAATCAAAAACGACGATACCTGAAGTTGAAAAGCTAACTAGTTATTTTGGCGGCGGAAGAGATAATATCTCCAATCCCGAGAATAAAAATACTTTTTATGAATCGATGTGGGCTGCTGATCCGGATTTTCTGGACGTATTGGATTTTAAATTGATCGCAGGAGACCGTAGCTCTGCATTAAAGGAACCCAATTCAATAGTCCTTACAGAATCTCTTGCAAGAAAGCTTTTTAATGAGTCCAATGTAGTCAACAGGTCTGTGAAGCTGGACGGCATTCAATCCCCATTAAAAGTAACGGCTGTACTTAAGGATTTGCCGGAAAATTCCAGCATTAATTTTAACCTGCTCATTTCCCAATCAAGTTATGCAGGTGAAGGTTATAATGAAATGATTAAAGGAGATTGGTCATCCAATGATTTACTCACTTTTGCAAGGCTTAAAAAAGATAGCAAGCTGCAGGAAGTAGAAAGTAAATTAAAAAATTTAGTATTACAAAATAGAACGCTGGAGCCAGGAATGGAAGTGAGCTACAGCCTTCAACCGGTGAAAGACATCTATTTTTATTCGGGCGAAATGCCGGGGCCGTTCCGCAAAGGTAATTTGACCTATATCTATATTTTTGGAGTTATAGCTTTGTTTTTATTATTGATTGCCTGTATCAATTATATGAACCTGACTACAGCACGGGCTTCGAATCGTTTTAAAGAAATAGGTGTACGAAAAGCATCTGGTGCATTGCGTGGTAATTTGACGATACAGTTTCTCTCTGAATCCGTATTGGTATCAATGCTTGCATTAATTATTTCGATAGGAGTAGTTAATTTGATGTTGCCTTCTCTCAATGAATTTCTCGGAAAAAAACTTGAATTCGGTGTTTCAACCGATTACAGGATTTGGTTGGCTGCATTTGGAATAACATTTCTTATAGGACTGGTGTCAGGAAGTTATCCGGCATTTTTATTATCAGGATTCCAACCCATTGCTTTATTAAAGAATTTGAAAATTAATACAGGTGGCGTTTCACTTAGGCGGGTTTTGGTAGTATTTCAGTTTAGTCTTTCTATTGTAATGATTATAGCGACCATGGTACTTTATTTACAGATCAAATATGTGAATACAAAAGCTTTGGGATTTAACCAGGATCAGTTAGTGATAATAGATATCAATAGCGGTCGGGTACGAAGAGGTGCAGAAACTATTAAGAACGAATTTCTTAAAATACCAGATGTGCAAAGTGTCTCTGTATCCTCCAGGGTACCCGGTGAATGGAAAAACATTCCAACTGTAAAATATAAATTGGAAGGTGATACCCGCGAAGATCAAAAAGCTTATCTGATCAGTGCAGATGAACAATTTGTGAATACATTCGAATTGAAATTGCAGGGTGGAAGAAGTTTTCAGAATGTAAATGATTCAACATCGGTCATCCTTAATCAATCAGCAGCTTCATTATTAAATATTAAGGAGGCTGTAAATCAATGGATAGAAATCCCTTCTATTGCATTTGGAGGTGCTGACTATCCATTACCTCAGGTCTTTAAAGCAAGGTTGATTGGTATCGTACAGGATTTTCATTTTCAATCACTCCGGGAGAAAATAGCTCCGATGGTGCTTACGTATCAAAACAGGTTGCATAATATCGATTATTTCTCTGTCCGTCTAAAAGGATCTGATCCTTCTAAGGTGTTGGCCCAGATGCAGGAAGTGTTAGCAAAGATTGATGCCAATCATTTATTTGAACATCATTTCCTCAATGATCAATTGGCTTTGTTTTATACAGAAGATCATAAAAGGGAAACTATACTTATATGGTTAGCAGTATCTGTAGTGTTTATTGCTTGTTTCGGATTATTTGGATTAGCAACATTTTCTATAGAACAACGCGTTAAAGAGATCGGTGTAAGAAAAGTACTGGGAGCTTCTGTGACAGGTATTTCTTATTTATTATCAAAGGATTTTCTGCAACTGGTATTAATGGCCAACGGTATTGCATTCCCTGTAGCTTATTATTTTATGAGCAAATGGTTGAATGAATTCGCCTACCGGATATCTATGAATTGGTGGATTTTCGCTGTAGCAGGGATCCTGGCTTTGAGTATCGCCTTAATCACAATAAGTGTCCAATCGATTAAGGCGGCTATTGCTAGTCCGATAAAATCATTGCGTTCAGAATAAATTATATTGAAGTAAAATTACGTGCCTACCGGCATTAAGCTCAGAGTAGTTGAAGATTAAAATCATTAAGAACTAAATAAATGAAAATCATTAAAGCCCAATCTCTCACTTTTATTTTGTATTTCATGGTATTGTTATGCGTACAATCTGAAGCACAATCTAAACTCTGGAAGACCAAAGATGCCTACCTGGGTCAACTTCCCCCAAATGATACACCAAAAATATTTGCACGTAATATAATAGAGGGCTCCGGTGTAGTCCTGGGCAGGGTGGCATTTTCAAAAAATGGTAAAGAATTTTATTATACGTATTCCAAACACTGGTTTGACAACGATGATTCAGGAGTCAAACAAATTTTATTCAATGGTACATCCTGGGATCATCCAAAAGTGATTGTTGAAAAATTGGCTAACCCTGCTTTGTCTAAGGATGAGAAAACTATGTATTTGGGTGGTATTAGCAGCGAAGTGTGGAAATCTGCACGGTCCAACGAAACATGGAGTAAACCCGTCCTGTTTCTTGAGCAGAAATATGGATTGTATAATTTTCAACCGACTAAAAGTGGTACCTATTATATGGGTAGTAATGGCAATCAGGGGAGTAAGAAGGATTATAGTACCTATGATTTTTGCACCCTTATAATGACAAAAAAAGATACTATCGTTCGCAGTCTCGGTGCTCCATTGAATACACCAGGTTTTGATGGCGATCTTTTCGTAGCTCCGGATGAATCCTACATGATCGTCAGCGCCAATGAAACTAAAACTTATGAATGTGAACTCCATATTAGTTTTAGAGAAGGTGATACATGGTCTAAACCAGTGAGTTTAGGCGATCTTATCAATCATGGTCCTGCACATCGTTTTGGTCAATATGTATCTCCCGATGGTAAATATTTATTTTATACGAAGGGTACCAGTGAAACGGACTGTCATATTTATTGGGTAAGATTTGATAAACTATTAAAAAACATGAAAAAACAAAAACGAGTGTAATACTTAATTCTAAATGAAAGAACTTTCTAAATGAATAAATTATGATTAAAAATTATTTCAATATCGCATGGAGGAATCTCTTAAAGAATAAGACATTCTCTGTAATTAACATATTTGGCTTGTCTATAGGCATTGCTGCATTCCTGTTAATAGTTAATTATCTGCGTTTCGAGTATAGTTATGATGATGCGCATGTGAATAAAGACAGGATATTCCGTGTGCCAATGATCGTTTCTGAAAAGGATGGCAAAGAGCAAACCTTTGCTTTCACTTATCCGGCTCTCGCTCCAGCTTTGAAAAAAGATTTTCCTGAAGTAGAAGAAGCGGTGCGATTCAGAAGGAGGGGAGGTATTGTGGCAAACGGAGATCTGAGGATTATAGAAAACGGGGGGCTTTATTATGCAGATCCTGCCCTATTCAATATTTTTTCATTCAAGTTCAAGAAAGGAAATGCCGCTGATTTTAAAGACTTGAATGATGCTGTAATTACGGAGGAAACCGCTATTAAATATTTTGGCTCTGCAGATCCTATTGGAAAGGCACTTAACTATAACAATGAAGATTATATCGTGAAGGCCGTTTTGGATAATGTTCCGGCTAACTCACATATCCAATTTAATATCCTGTTAAACTATAATAAATATATTCAGCTTACGAAAGGGGATGCTAATACTAGCTGGCGATGGTCAGATTTTTATACGTATGTTTTATTGAAACCAGGAACAAACGTACAAGCTCTGGAAGCAAAATTTCCAGAATTTACAGAGCGGTACATGGGCGATGACATGAAAAAAACGGGTTATCAGCAGAAATTTGTATTGCAACCCCTTAAAGACATTCATACAAAATCAAAATATGATTATGAGTTTGCAGGAAATGGTGACTTGTCTTATTTAAAATATTTAGGCATTGCAGCCATCTTTATATTATTCATTGCATGGATTAATTATGTGAATCTTTCAACAGCAAGATCGTTGGATCGGTCTAAAGAAGTAGGTGTGAGAAAGGTTGCAGGAGCTGGACAATTTCAATTGATCCGACAGTTTCTTTCTGAATCCTTATTACTTAATATAATAGCTATGATAGCCGGAGGATTGATTTTTGTCCTGGCATTACCGCCATTTGCCCGGTTAGTAGGAAAGGATATTGGAAGTCTCGAGGGAATTTCTATTTCCTTTATGTTATTAGCGGCTGGAGGATTAGTGTTGGGCACGTTTCTCGCCGGGTTTTATCCTTCCTTTGTATTGTCCTCGTTTCAGCCAATTCTGGCTATTAAAAGCGGCAATGCATTATCCGGTATTCAACGGGGCAAAAGTATTTTACGCAAATCGTTAGTAGTAATTCAATTTACAGCGGCCATTGTACTCATTGCAGGAGCTCTTGGGTTTTACCGTCAATTAAACTTTATGCAGCATCGTGATCTTGGAGTAGATATAAATCAAACCCTGGTCGTGAATCAAACGGGTAATGTAGATAGTGCACAAATTCCTTCTTACAATGCATTTATAAATGAAATGCGAGGTTATACTGCTATGACTTCGGTGACCGCGTCTACCTCAGTCCCCGGATCTGAAGTAGGAGGTTCCACAGGTTTTTCGCTTAAAAATTCCCAGGTAACTAAACGATGCAGGATACTGGGAGTTGATAAGGAATTTATACCGGCATATAATCTTAAACTGCTGGCAGGTAGAAATTTTACAGATGAAAGACCAGCCGTCGATACCGCCGTGGTAATAAATATTTTAGTAAATGAAACCGCTGCAAGAATATTTGGATTTATTAAGCCGGAAGATATTCTGGGAAAGGAAATAGTATCCGGAGGAGGATTTAAATCAAAAGTAATTGGAATCGTAAAAGATTTTCACCAGGAGTCCCTGGAAAATAGTTTTGATCCTATTGTGTTTTATTTGGGACAGGAATCTGATTTTGGAAATTTCTCTCTGAAATTTAATACCCCCAATCTTCCTTCACTTATAGCGTTTGTAAAAGAGAAATGGAATGCAAATTTCCCCCAGAGTCCATTTACTTATTTTTTCCTCGACGAACGATTTAATGCGCAATACAATAACGATAAATTATTTGCTACTGTGCTTTGGCTGTTTACAGCGATAGCTATTGTCATCGCATGCCTTGGACTATTAGGCTTATCGATTTATACCATTGCAAAACGTAAAAAGGAAATAAGTATCCGCAAAGTACTGGGAGCAAACCTGCTGCAAATAACCGGTATGATTACAAAAGATTATCTCAACCTGGTGTGGTTGGCGGGGATTATTGCATTGCCTTTAGCTTTCATCCTTGTAAATACCTGGATAAAAAAATATGCATTTCATATATCACTAGGTTGGTGGTTTTTTGTTTTCCCGATCGCATTGATTGCAGGTATTGCTTTATTTACTGTGACTTTTCAATCACTCAGAGCTGGAGTAGCTAACCCGGTTAAAAATTTGAGAAGTGAATGATTTCAAATTACGAATGACGAATAGTTCGAATGACGAATTTCCCGAAATCCGAAATCGCATATCCGAAATAGTATGACGATTGACGAATGAAAAATATTTGACAATTGACAATTGACGATTTGACAATTGATCATTAACCATTAACATTTTGACTTTTAATCAATTTATGAAGTTCGAAAGTCCGAAAAGTCAGAAAGACGGGAAGACAGCTTTTTACCATTAACCTTTTGACCTTTTGACCTTTTGACCATTAACCATTAACCATTAATCCTTTTCACCATTCACCTTTTGACCTTTCACCTTTTCTCCACTAACCATTCACCTTTTAACCATTAACCATTAACCTTTTTTTCCGTGCTAACAAATTATTTTAAAATCGCCTGGCGCAATCTCATAAAAAATCCCTTTTACTCTTTTGTGAATATAGCAGGACTAGCAACGGGTATCGCCTTTACCTTAATCATTGGCACTTATGTGTGGAGTGAGAAGCGAATAAACCATACACTAAAGAATGCGGACAGGCAATATATCATTCAAAGTAAGTGGAAGGACCCTAACCAGGGTATTGCTCTGACCACGATGGGACCATTAGCAAAAGCTCTAAAAGAACAATACCCTAAACTGGTAGCTAACTATTATAGATGGGATGGTGTCACCTCTAGTGTAAGTTTAGGAGATAAAGTATTCCGCGAAGGACTTCAGATCTGTGATAGTACCATGTTTTTAATGTATGGTTTTAAATTAATACAAGGTGACCCTGTTACTGCATTGGATGGTCCTTTTTCGCTGGTGATCACAGATGAAAAAGCAAATAAATATTTTGGAAAGACAGATGTGGTCGGTAAATCATTGACGATTGAAAATTTTTCAGGATCAAAGCATGATTTTATGATTACCGGAGTCATGAAGAAACCAGTCAGGAATTCGGTGACTTGGATTACGGATGATAATGACAATCAATTTTATATTAATGCAGCGAATATCAGTTATTTCGGGAGAGCGATGGAGAACTGGCAAAATCAATATACACCCGGATACCTTGAATTGCAAGATGGAGTACAAGCGTCGGATCTTCAAAAGCCAATGGAACAATTGATCAAATTATATGCTTTGCCCCAGGTCTCTGAAAATATGACGCCCTACCTTGTTCCCTTGAATGATTATTATTTATCAACAAACAATGGATTGATAAAAAAAATGCTTTACGCCTTATCAACTATTGCTTTTTTTATTTTGATGATGGCGGTCATTAATTTTATTAACCTATCTGTAAGCAGGTCTTCTACTCGAATGCGTGAGGTAGGCATTCGAAAAGTGTTGGGTGGTTTAAGGAAACAATTAGTTACACAATTCCTTACGGAATCCATTTTACTTACTGCAGGTGCCACGATGCTTGCCTTTGTGATAAGCTCCATGACAAGGCCGATGTTTAGTTCGATACTTGGTAAACAAATTCCATCTGTTCTTACTTTCCCGGTTTCCTTCCTAATGATTCCATTCTTACTTGTAATCGTTGTCGGTATTTTGTCGGGTATTTATCCGGCCTTGATATTGTCTGCAATGAAATCGGTTGATTCGGTTAAAGGCAAACTAAGTAACGTTGGTGATAAAGTGATCTTTCGAAAGTCGTTGGTGGCATTCCAATTCATCATTGCAGCTATCGCATTTATTGGTGCACTTATCATATCCCAACAAGTGAAATATTTTTTCGATAAAAACCCGGGTTTTAATAAGGAGTTTATTGTTTCTGCACAATTACCCCGTGACTGGTCCCCACAAGGAGTAATACATATGGAAGATGTTCGGAAACAGTTCGTACGATTCCCTGAAATTAAAAATGTCACTCTTTCCTATGAGGTAATGGGTGGCAATAGTTCAGGTAGTATATCCTTATTCAGAAATGATCGGGACTCAACGACAGCAGTTTCATCCAGTTTAATGACTACAGATGAATATTTTGCAGCAACGCTTGATATTCCTATGGCTGCAGGAGATTTTTTTGCAAAGCCTGGTTCATATATTGATTCAACAAAAATAGTAATCAATGAAACTCAAATGAACGCACTCGGTTATAAGAATCCGGATGATGCCGTCGGTAAGTTAGTAAGAGGCATAGGAGGGGGGCCTCTTATTATTGCCGGAGTGATTAAAGATTTCAACTTTGGGTCAGTAGGTAAAGCGATTCAGCCAATCACCTTCATGCAGGTAACATTAAATCCAATCTATCGATTCTTTTCTTTCAAATTAAATTCAGGAGATATAGCAACCACGATGGCTACTTTGCAAAAACACTGGTCAGCTGTCTTGCCCGGGGCTCCATTTGAATATACATTCTTAGATGATAAGCTTACGCAACTTTATTCGAATGAAATCCAATTAAAGAAAGCTGCATTTGCCGCTACTGTCTTGTCTTTGATCATCGTTTTCCTTGGTGTATTGGGTTTGATCGGATTAAGCGTACAGCGAAGAGTTAAAGAAATCGGTATTCGTAAAATCCTTGGATCTTCAGTATTCGGTATTATTATTTTATTTATAAAAGAGTTTTTATTGATCGTCGTAATTTCCGGTGTAGTGGCTTGTCCGATCGGTTATTTATTGATGAATCATTGGCTGAAGAGTTACGTGTACCGGATTCCTCTTACCGCAGTACCGTTTGTACTTGCTATTTCTGTGCTGGGACTTTTGACAGCAGCTTTGATTTGTTTACAAACATTGAATATTGCAAGGACTAATCCGATTAAGAGTTTGAGGACGGA
>JBDTUE010000101.1:0-14008 GCA_040007895.1 Saprospiraceae bacterium
CATACCCACCACCACGGTTAAGAAACAGTTTAGGTTACTGCATTAAACTATTCTTCCTGACTTTTGTTCTTGTATTTTTGGACATCAAATTTTAATAATACTAACTCATGAAAGAAAATCAGGAATTTAAAAAATATGCTTCCCAGCATCTTGGGATGAGTACGATGCATCTGGAAAAATATATGAGCCAGGTCACTGCACCGAATATCCATGGATTTACTCCAACGGTCATTGAAGAACGGTCTATGAATGTTGTAGGTATGGATGTGTTTTCACGGTTGATGATGGACAGGATCATATTTATGGGAGTTCCTGTAAATGATTATGTAGCCAACGTTATTCAGGCTCAGCTTTTATTTTTGGAATCGATGGACCCTAAAAGGGATATTCAAATATTTATCAATAGTCCTGGCGGCAGTGTGATCGATGGGATGGGAATCTATGATACCATGCAATATGTATCACCTGATATTGGCACCATTTGTACAGGACTGGCTGCTTCTATGGGAGCTGTTTTATTGGCTTCTGGTACCAAAGGCAAACGGACCTGTTTGCAACATAGCAAAGTGATGATCCACCAACCATCAGGAGGAATGCAGGGGGTGTTTAAGGATATGGAGATTTCATACAATCTGATTAAGAATATGAAGACAGAACTTTATGACATTTTAAGCCATCATACCGGTAAATCCATCGCTGAAATCGAAAAGGATAGTGATCGGGACAATTGGATGTCAGCTCAGGATGCAAAGGCTTATGGCCTTGTGGATGAAGTACTTAATCGCGATAATCCACGCAAAAAAGTATAATTTTATCAGAATATTCCTTCATTATGAGTAAAAATGAAAGTACTGCTTCCTGTGCATTCTGCGGCAAACCCAAAAATGAAGTAGCTATCCTGGTTGCAGGGTTGGACGCACACATTTGTGAGATGTGCATCGAGCAGGCACATCATATTATCAGGGAAGAATTTGATACTAAAAAGAAAAAGACAAAGGCATATACCCCACCTAAAGATCTCAGTCCGGCAAGGATTAAATCACACCTGGATGAATATATTATCGGACAGGATGACGCAAAAAAATGCCTTGCAGTAGCCGTGTATAATCATTACAAACGCCTGCAATCTTCAATCGGGACTGATGATGTGGAAATAGAAAAATCCAATGTCATATTTATTGGTCAGACAGGCACAGGTAAAACATTGATGGCGCGGACTATTGCCAGGATTCTGAACGTCCCTTTTGCCATTGTGGATGCAACCGTATTTACAGAAGCAGGCTATGTCGGAGAAGATGTTGAAAGTATGCTCAGCCGGCTATTACAGGTTTGTGATTATGATGTCAATGCTGCCCAAAAAGGTATTATCTATATCGATGAAATAGATAAAATCGCACGAAAATCAGATAATCCCTCTATTACCCGGGACGTATCTGGAGAAGGTGTCCAACAGGCGTTGCTCAAAATGCTGGAAGGAGCTGAAGTAAGTGTCCCTCCTCAGGGTGGGCGGAAACATCCTGAACAAAAATTGGTGACAGTTAATACTCAAAATATTCTTTTTATCTGTGGAGGAGCTTTTGATGGCATTGAAAAGATAATTGCCAAACGGATTAATTCTCAGGTGATAGGGTATAACAATCAAAAGGAACATGTAGACAGGGAAAATCTTTTAAACTATATCACGCATCAGGATATTAAAGGTTTCGGATTGATTCCTGAATTAGTGGGTCGATTACCTGTGTTAGCGCATTTAGAGCCATTAAATAAAGAAACTTTAATCCAAATTCTTACAAAACCAAAGAATGCCCTGGTCAGACAATATAAAAAGATATTTGAGCTGGAGAATTGTAAATTAGAATTTACCGATGAAGCTTTGGATTATGTTGCTACTAAAGCGCTTGAATTTAAGTTGGGAGCCAGGGGGTTAAGATCCATGCTGGAAGCTATTCTTATGGATGAAATGTTTGAAATGCCTTCTCAGGGGAAAGAAGCAAAGAGCCTGGTAGTTGATCTCGATTACGTACATTCAAGAATAGAAAAATCCAAATTCACAAAATTGAAAGCAGCCTGATAGGTTAGTTTTTTTTCTGATTTTCTTTAATGAATCTTCCTTTGCATCAAATCGACAGCGATTGTCTGACCTAATTAAAGATTTGTTTTTTCTATATCTTTATCGTCATGCGGTATGCCGTAGAATGCAACTATAACGGTTCAAAATATCAGGGTTGGCAATCGCAACCTCACAAAATAACCGTACAACAGGCAATTGAAAAATCATGTTCAACTTTTCTTCGCTCGAATATTGAAATCACAGGATGTGGAAGGACGGATACCGGCGTACATGCAAAAAAATATGTTTTCCATTTTGATCTTGAATCAGATCTTCCTAAGGACTTTGTCTATCATCTCAATGCCATTCTTCCTCCGGATATAGCATTTAGTAATGTAGCCAAGGTGCCGGATGAATTTCACGCCAGATTCAGTGCTACCCAAAGAACTTACGAATACCATATCCATGGTTTCAAATCTCCCTTTATAGACCAATTATCCTACCGTTTCAGGTTTTTTGATAAGTTAAATCTGGCAAAACTTCAGGAAGCAGCAGATCTTTTGAAAACATTTGATTCATTTTTTCCTTTTTGTCTCAGTGACAGCGGTAATGAAAATTATAAAGTGAATTTGACTGATGTTCGCTGGACTATATTGCAAGAAGGGCAATTACTTTTTACGATCTCTGCTAATAGATTTTTACGGGGTATGGTTAGACTCATCACGGGTATGTGCCTTAATGTTGCTATCGGTCAACTATCCCTTGATGAAGTCCGGTCTAGTCTTATTGATCAAAAGCTTCTTTCAAAAAGTCTAAGTATACCTTCGCATGGACTTTATTTGACGGAAATAAATTATCCTGATATTTTGTTTTAATCGATTTCCGAAAAAAGGAAAGCTATATTATTTCTGGATAAAGTGGAAAACCCGGCTTTATTTTATTTCTGGATATAATGGAAAGCCTGCCATCATCTCATTTACTTTTGATTTAATGTGGCTGATGACCTGCTCGTTAGTATGATTTTGAATGATTTCATCTATCCAATCCACGATTAGAGCACATTCTTTTTCTTTTAATCCTCGCGTAGTAATAGCCGGAGTACCTATCCTGACTCCTGATGTGATATTAGGACTTTTCTCATCAAAAGGAACCATGTTTTTATTTACGGTAATATCCGCTTTGACCAGGGCTTCTTCAGCTTCTTTTCCTGAAATATTTTTATTGCTGAGATTAATAAGCATAAGATGATTGTCTGTCCCACCGGAAATGATTTTATATCCGAGTGAATTAAATCGTACAGACATAGCCTGAGCATTGTCTATTACTTGTTGTGCATAAACTTTAAAAGCAGGAGAAAGTGCTTCTCCAAATGCAATTGCTTTAGCCGCAATCACATGTTCCAATGGTCCGCCCTGCATACCAGGAAATACCCCGCTGTCCAGGATGGTTGACATTTTAATAGTACTACCTTTAGATGTAGTTCTTCCCCAGGGGTTTTCAAAATTCTGACCCATCATGATAGCCCCACCACGTGGACCACGAAGCGTTTTGTGTGTCGTAGTTGTCACTATATGACAATGAGGCATTGGATTATTCAAAAGGCCTTTGACTATCAGGCCGGCAGGATGAGCGATATCAGCAACCAATATGGCTCCAACCTCGTCTGCAATACTCCTGAATCGTTTGTAATCCCAATCTCTGGAATAGGCGCTGGCTCCGCATATGATCAGTTTAGGTTTGTGCTCCAGGGCTATCTGAGCTACCTTATCCATATCGATAATACCTGTATCAGGTTCCACCCCGTAGAATACAGGTTTAAAGGTCTTACCACTATAGTTTACAGAGGAACCATGGGTAAGATGACCTCCATGTGCCAGATTAAATCCCAGCATGATATCACCCGGTTTCAAACAAGCGAGATAAACAGCACTGTTTGCCTGAGCCCCGGAGTGTGGCTGAACATTGGCATATGCTGCTCCAAATAATTCTTTGAGCCGGTCTATAGCTATAGTCTCGATCTCATCCACCACTTCACAGCCACCATAATATCTTTTGCCCGGATAACCCTCTGCATACTTATTCGTGAGACAAGTACCCATAGCCTGGATCGTATCGAGACTTGCAAAATTCTCACTGGCAATGAGCTCAATGCCATGTCGCTGTCGTTCAAGCTCTTTGGAGATGAGATGGAATATGGGATCTTTCATATTATTTTTATAGGGATGACATTGAGGTGCGAAGATAGAATTTTGTACATAGTCTATTCAAAAAAGACTGCAATTAGCCCAGGATATCAAATCATTTGAATAGTACAAAGTAGAACTCCTTGGAACGGATCACGAGGCAGTTAAATTATTATTTCTTATCGTTTAATAGATATTTCGAGTTCAATCAAATCAATTTTTTTCAATGAAGTTTAAATCTTTATAGAAATGATACTTCCGGTCCCAAACAAATAATTTTCAGGAATAAATAAGGTAATATTTTGATTCAATATTTGATTTATAATGTACTTCGGATACCTTAGACAGAGGTACAATACTTTTGTCTTTCATTAAAATCATGATTTCATTAAGCTTGGGTGTATAACCGGCATTAGACTCTTTTCCTGAAAATACCAACGAAGGATATTTACTTTCCTTTTTTATTTTTTTAATGAATGAAGCATCAAATGTTTTGTTGGAAAGGAGGCATTTAAATAATTTCCGGTTAATCAATCCCTCCGCGAGAATATGGATGGAATGATTTTTAATAGGACGATAGGATTTTAAAGCCATCAATACATCGATATCATCAATAGAAGCAAAACTGGATAACATTTTTTCTGTATTCATTTTTTCAGATTGCAATGGTTTTATTTTTTGGGTAAAAGGGCTGGCTCCGGATTTTTCGTCCAGAATATATTCAAACCAATGAACTAACATTTTTTCAGCGGCTAACACGGTTTTGTGAAGATAAACTTGCCAGTACATAATTCTTCTGGAGTGCAAAAATTTTTCAACCGTATATAATCCCTTTGCCTCTACCACGAGTTGATTGTTTACCACATGCAGCATTTTGATGATTCTTTCATACCCTATTACTCCTTCAGCTACTCCGGTAAAAAAACTGTCTCTGTTCAGATAATCCATTCGATCTACATCTAATTGGCCTGAGACTAATTGGGATAGGAACGTTTTTGAATGTTGATTACTGAATATCTGTATTGCTTCATCCAACTTCCCATGAAAGGATTTATTCAGGCTGTGCATAAATGCTAATGATATTTCTTCATGACTCCTGTTGATAAATTTCCTTTCTAATGCATGAGAAAAAGGTGAATGACCGATATCATGAAGCAGGATTGCAATCTGCGCTGCCTGTGCCTCAGCATCGGTGATTTCAATGCCTTTTGTTCTAAGGCTATCAATCGCGAGGGTCATCAGATGTAATGCTCCCAGGGCATGGTGAAACCGGGTATGAACTGCTCCGGGATATACATAATCGGTAAGGCCGAGTTGACGGATACGTCGCAATCGCTGGAAATAGGGATGTTGAATGAGATCATAGATCAACTCATCCGGTATCGTCGTAAAACCATACACAGGGTCGTTGATTATCTTTCTTTTATTCATAAAGTCAAAAATATATTATACTTTGCTATCGTTAGGTATATTCAGTATGATCTAGATGACACAGTTGTATTTTTAAAAATATTCCGTTGTTCTATCTTATTTAGGTCATTTTTAAAACACCACAACTAATAACAATCCGGATGGAAGCTACTAAAATTTTATGGGCTGATGATGAGTTGGACTTGCTTAAACCACAAGTATATTTTCTTGAAAAAAAAGGCTACCGCTTTGTTTTAGTAAGTAATGGACATGATGCATTGGAAGAATACCAGGCGAATAAGGATATTGATGTCATTTTCCTGGATGAATCTATGCCGGGCCTTTCCGGGCTTGAAACCTTATCTAAGTTTAAAGCCATTAATCCTAATCTTCCGGTAGTAATGATTACGAAGAATGAGACTGAAAATATCATGGAAGAGGCAATTGGCTCTCAGATCGATGATTATTTGATTAAACCTGTAAATCCGAATCAAGTCCTGCTTACTTTGAAAAAGATCATGGACAATAAACGCCTGATTCAGGAAAAAACTTCGTCTGACTACCAGGTTGAATTCAGGAACATTTCATACCAGATAAATTCTGTTAATGACCTTAAAGGGTGGATAGAGATCTATAAGAGTATCATCGCCTGGGAACTCAAATTGGATCAATCCGACAATCCGGAAATGAAACAAATCCTATCTTCTCAAAAGACAGAAGCAAATAATGAATTTGCAAAATTTGTTTCCAAAAATTATCAGTCCTGGATAGAAAAAACCAATGGAGATCCTATTCTTTCTCATCGATTGATTAAAGAAAAAATCATTCCCTTGATGAATAAAGAAAAACCGGTACTTATGATTTTACTGGACAATCTTCGTTTTGATCAATGGAAAGCTATAGAACCTAAAATCACAGAAAAATTCAGAATAGACCAGGAGGATCAATTCATCAGCATACTTCCTACCTCTACACAATATAGCCGCAATGCCATCTTTGCCGGAATGTTGCCTTCGCAGATTGAACAGAAATATGAAGATTTCTGGTTGAACGATAATGAAAAGGGTGGTAAGAACATGCATGAAGCAGAACTTTTAGAGAAACAAATGAGCCGCCTGATGAAATCATCTCCAAAATGTTCTTATACCAAAATTACCCAGGTCAGTGAGGCTAAAACCTTGCCGGATATGGCTAACAGAATTCTTGAAAATGATTTGACAGTCATTGTGTATAATTTTATTGATATGCTTTCGCACGCACGTACTGAAATGGAAGTGTTGAAAGAATTAGCTGGAGATGAAAAAGCGTATCGTTCCCTTACATTGAGCTGGTTTTCTAATTCTCCGCTATGGGCATTGTTGCAAAAATTAGCTGATAAAAAAGTAACGATAGTCATCACCACAGATCATGGCACGATAAGGGTGAAGTCGCCGATAAAAGTAGTTGGTGACAGGGAAACTACCACTAACTTAAGGTACAAGGTAGGTCGCAATCTGAATTATGACAGGAAGGAAGTTTTTGAAATTAAAGAGCCCAAAAAATCCGGATTACCCAGCCCCAATATTAGCTCTACGTTCATTTTTGCCAGGAATGACGGATTCTTTCTTTATCCCAATAATTACAATTACTACCATAATTATTATCTGCATTCCTTTCAGCATGGTGGCATTTCTCTCGAAGAAATGATATGCCCGATCGTGACCTTATCCCCTCGGTGATCCGAGTAACTTATGGAAATCGGGATGGGTATCCAAATAAGAATCCCACATACTTTTTTCTAATAGGACGATAAAACGTTTGCCGAGGCTACCCTTTTCCTTGAGATCAACACGTAAAAATTTTAACCAGCCTATAGAAAAAGTGCCCATCGTATCAATGCTATCCAATGTATAACGAAATGTCTTGAAATAATCGGTCACGTAAATATATGGGTTGGATATGTCCATCCTTTTAAGTCTCCAAACTGTAAATCGCACAATTACTATTCCTGTAATAAATAAAGCAATCATTACAATTTTGTAAAACATGGTTTCGAATAAAGGTGATACCTCATCACCGGCTTTAATGGTTGCTACGGTCCAGGTTAGCATAAAAACACCATAAAATACGGGGAGAAATATTTTCAACACCAATGTCCAACCGGAAGATACTCTCGTCATGATATCAGATTACTCGTGATCATACTCCACAACATCTTTACTTTCTTCCTCATCATCTTCTTCAGGCTCATCATCTTCCTTTTTGAGTGGATTGACACGACTTGCAATGAAAATACTTACTTCATAAAGACCGATCAGGGGTAAACTTACAAGCACCTGAGAAGCTACATCGGGAGGCGTAATGATGGCAGCTACGATCACAATGGCTACAATAGCATGTTTTCTGAAGGTTTTGAGCATAGGGCCGTTCAGGATACCTACTTTAGCCAGGAAATAAACAATGACCGGTAATTCAAAAACCATTCCCATCGGCAAAACAAACATGGTCAGATTTTCAACATAAGATGCTAAACTCACTGAAGTATCGATACTTTCGGATATGGTATAATTTGTAAGAAAGGATATCCCAAAAGGCGTTACTACATAATATCCGAATAGCACTCCTAAAAAGAATAAAAGGGAGCATATTGCGACCACTCCTTTGATCACATTCTGTTCTTTAGAATACAATCCCGGCTTTACAAACCTCCAGACTTCCCACAAAATGTATGGAAAAGCGATAATTAATCCAATCCAAAACGAAGACACCATATGCATCATGAATTGTTCCCCAAAATCACGGGTATACATTCGAATATTATCTTTGGGTCCAAAACACAGCGAATTAGAAATACTGCAAAATGCTCTATACGTAAAAAAAGTCTTTTTGGTAGGGGCCAGAATTATGCTATTCCAGATAAAATCCTTACAAAGAAACACGCCGATCGCACCCACTAGAATTGATGCTACCGCTCTGATGATATGCCATCGCAATTCTTCGAGATGATCCAGAAAAGACATTTCGTTGTCGTTTTTATCTTTCATAAGGTGCGCAAAAATAAAAGCATTATTCGTTAAAGATTTTTTTTTTATAAGATTGCAGTTAAAATTTTTAGATAAAGGGAGAGGTTTGTATGATTTCATTGTCACCCCGTCTTCAGGGTGGCATCAAATTCATTGATTTTACGATGAGGGGCTCTTGACGTAAATAGAAACATCTTTTTTACTCGGTTCCCCTTAATCCACTCACTTTTTTATATATGGTTTAATGTATTTTTGCGTTTTATAGGTAATTAAACAAAGGACTACATTTTGGCAAAAAAAACTAGAATTGAAAAGTTAATCATCGTTTGGATTGTCTTCTTGCCTGGTTTTTGTCTTCAGGCCCAAGCTGTTAAAAACCTTATTGCATACTTCACTTTTGATTCCTGCACAATAACTGATACACAAAAGAAAGCTACAGGTGCTTTTGTAGGTCCTTTAACCTGCGCTTGTGGGGTATCGGGTAATGCCCTTTCCTGGAACGGAGGACTCAATTTTGCGGAATGGCAATCCAATGAAATCAAAACATTCACTGAATCAGATTTCTCTGTAAGTTTTTATTTTAATCCAAAACAAGCTACCGGTACCATGGACATTCTCTCTAAACGGGAGAATTGCGGGATTGATAGTTTTTTTGCCATACGGTATATATCAGATCAAAGAACTTTAGTGGCTGAACTCGTCCAACGGGTGGATAATAATGGATCACTTAATATTGTCTTGCCTGATAACCGGTGCTGGTTTCACATCACCTTTACACGAGCCGGCAATAAACTTACTTTATACCTGGATGGTGAAGAAAAAGCAAGCAAAACAAATAATTATCTTATTTCTGTTTCCAATACAGGAAAGTTTGCGCTGGCCAATAGTCCTTGCCTTGCCGTGACTGATATAAGGTACAAAGGCATTCTGGATGAATTAAAACTATTCAATAAGGCATTAACCAGAGATGAAGTAAAGTCCTTGTATACTCCTATCGATTTTTTATTGACCCGGGATACGGTAATATTCAAGGGAGATAGAGTGCAAACAAGATGGAGTAGATCGTGTGCGACTAGCTATAAATGGTTTCCTTCTACCGGAGTATCCGATATTAACACCAGTAATGCAATACTTAGTCCCGCTCAGACTACATTATATTATCTGGAATCGGTTCAGGAGGGATGTGTGATCAGAGATACCATCAAGGTGATCGTGATTGATGCCGGGGATCTTGATTGTACGGCAGTCCAGATGCCAAATGCTTTTACACCTAATGATGATGGTCTTAATGATCTGTATAGAATCAGCAATCCCTATGTGATATCCTCTTTAAATAGCTTTGAAGTATTTGACCGGTGGGGTGAACGTGTTTTTTTGACTACGGATCCTTCTGCAGGCTGGGATGGGACTTTTGGAAGTCAACAGGTCAATCCGGGTCTTTTTGTCTATCACCTCAAGTATGTATGCAAAGGAAATACGTTGCATAAGAGCGGAAGTTTCACCCTGATCAGGTAAGATCATATTTTCTAATATAGCTACAGATCCGGGTTCCTCTTATCATCATTAAATTAATTAATTTTGCAGGATGGAAAAAACATTGATGTATGTCATCATCGTGTTATTTATATCATTACTTTTTGTCAATATATATTTCAGGTTAAAAGTGATCAGAGCTTACCGGAAATTGAAAGATCATAAAATTAATTTTGAAACTTCGGCTTTATTCGACAAAGCTCAATTGAATAAAATAATGCAATCCAATCCGCCGGACATACGGACATCGATTGAAGAGTTCTCCAAAAACATGAAGTATTCCATTTCGATGGTTATTGCTTTGATCGTTTTAATTACCTTATTCGGTGCTGTTTTAATGTATTATAGACAACATGCCTGATCAAAAAATTAAAGTAGCGCTTATCGGAATAGGACATCTTGGCAAGATCCATTTAAAATGTATCCGTCAATCTCCTTATTGTGAATTAACAGGAATATGGGATATTGATAAAGATCTTGAAGCACAGGTAGCCTCAGAAGAAAAACTGACTGTATATTCAAATGTGATGGATTTGCTGATGGCGGTAGATGCCGTATTTATAGTAAGTCCTACCAGTACACACTATGAATGGGCTGCTAAGTGTATTCTGCTGGATAAACATATTTTTATCGAAAAACCTGTTACGGCAACCGTCCGGGAAGCTAATGCGCTCAAACAATTAATTAAAGATAAAAAGCTTAAAATACAGATTGGTCATGTCGAGCGATTTAACCCTGCTTATCTCGCAGTCAAAGATTACTTTACTACTCCGATGTTTATAGAAGGACACCGGTTGGCGGAGTTTAAGCCAAGGGGTACGGATGTTTCCGTGATCATGGATCTGATGATTCATGATATTGATTTGGTAGCTTCTATTGTACGTAAACCCATTAAAGAGATCCGTGCCAGTGGTATTGCAGTGATGAGTCCCACGCCTGATATCTGCAATGCGCGTTTGGAATTTGAAGGCGGTGCAGTTGCCAATCTCACAGCCAGTCGTATTTCACTTAAACAAATGCGTAAACTCAGGATCTTCCAACCCGATACCTATATCAGTGTTGATTTATTAAAGAAGGAAAGCCAGGTCGTCCGTATATCCAATGATGCTCCGGCAGATCATCCATTTTCATGGCCGATCGATACGAATACCGGTACTAAACATATTCAGGTGGATATGCCGATGGCACCATCAAACAATGCAATTTTAGAAGAGATCAACGCTTTTGCACTGTCTATTATCCATGATTTACCTGTACAAGTAAGTTTTGATGAAGGACTACTTGCTCTACAAATAGCAGAAGAGATATTGCTCAGCATTGCAGCACATACAACTTCATCATCTGCAATGTGATGACGAAAGCATGCCTGTTCATTTTAATCTTTTCATTAGTTTCCTGTGAGCGATTTGAATTTAAAGAATTAAATCCTTCTTTCCTGAAAATCGACCGTATTGAATTGAATGGTGCATCCGGTCAAAACATGTCGCATAATATTAAAGATCTGTGGTTATTCATAGATGACGGATATGCTGGTACATTTTCTGTTCCGGCTCGAATCCCCGTGCTGGAGCAGGGAAAGCATAAAATTGTTATCTATCCGGGCATTCGGTTTTATGGTATATCCTCCAAACCTGAAATTTATACCCTGGTAAATGAATTCAGGGTTGAATCTGATTTCCGGATTCATGATTCTATCACTGTCCTTCCAACGTTTTCTTATAAATCCAATGTAATCACTGCTCTTCAGGAAAACTTTGAATCCTCTTCCATCTTTATACATGATCTTGACTCATTTAAACAAAACACGTTAGTCCGGTCAGATCTTCGTCCACGGGATGGAAAATATTCAGGATATGGAATGCTTAATGCCCAGCATCCCTTGATCGAAATTGCTTCCAATAGTGTGCAGATAAACTCTTCCTCCAAAAAATCAGCTTATCTCGAAGTAGATGTAGTTTCAGATACGGAAGTGCAGATTGGTTTGCAAACCATTATAGGCAATTCGACCATCAAAACATATTTTTTGTCTTTGCTCCCCACTTCCGAATGGAAAAAGATTTATATTCCTTTATTTGAAATCATCCAGGATCATGATGGAGATGCTTTTCAAATTTTAATCAGAAGTGAACTAAAATCACCTGCCACCCAGGCTTATTTTTTTATTGACAATATAAAATGGATAAGTCTGCCATGAGAAAAAAAAGATTAATAGGTACCCTTTTCTATGCTTTATGTTGTAGCCTGGCATTTGTTTTATCCGGATATACCTGGATGAGATATAACCTCATCATACCATTCAATCTATTCACCATATTCATTTTAATTGTTTCTGGAGTCACAGATACTTTTTTATTGGAAGGCTCCATTGATATTTACAGGCTTTCCCGGATGAAAGTACTGGGCAATTGGTTGGTGCGTTCTTTTTCTGTTTTTTTTATCGGATCAATAGGTTACCAGCTGATTACCCACACCTTGTTTGATTTTAAAAGTTTTATGGATCAATGGTTGATTTTATTCAGCATCGTCGGTTTGATAAAAATTATAGTTCTATCCTATAGCAGTCGTCAGCTCAAGTTTCGAAGAGTACACTATGATACGATTCTGGTTGGATCAGGATTAAAGGCCAATACAGTATTTGAAGAATTAAAAAACAAACTCCCATCACAGGGACAAAACTTTATAGGATCTATTGGAACAGGATCTATTGCAGAATTAAAATGGTTAGGTAATGAAGAAAGTCTGGAACCGGTCCTGGCGGAATATAATATAGATGAAGTCATCCTTGCCCTGGAACAAAATCAACATGATATACTCATTCATATTTTGAATAGGTTGAGATCTGTCCGGAGGGAACTAATGATCCGGATCACACCGGACTCCTATGATATCCTCATGGGTAGAATCAAAATGGATGCAGTCTATGGAGCTGCTTTAATAGAGTTACCAAAAGGTAAAATGAAACTTTGGCAATCCGTTTTAAAAAGGATCGTAGATATCGTCATAGCATTGGTATTGCTCTTGATCTTATCCCCACTCCTTATATATATATGTATCCGGACGAGGATTTCATCGCCCGGCCCTATAGTGTATAGTCAGCAGCGAATAGGTCGCTATGGAAAAACATTTAATATCTATAAGTTCCGGTCTATGTATACCAATGCTGAATCATCAGGACCACAACTTTCATTTGAAGGAGATATGCGGTGTACTCCCTGGGGTTTTACCATGCGCAAATGGCGACTGGATGAAATACCTCAGTTTATCAATGTCATGCGGGGAGAGATGTCCATCGTAGGACCCAGACCTGAACGTGAATATTTCATCGAACAAATCAAAAAAGTAGCTCCATATTATTCAAGAATATTAACAGTAAGACCCGGAATTACTTCATGGGGACAAGTTAAATATGGTTACGCTTCTGACATAAATCAAATGGTCGAAAGACTCAAATTTGACCTCATTTATGTTGAAAACCAATCTTTAAGCCTAGATATTAAAATAATTTTATATACGATACTTGTTCTGTTTCAAGGCAAAGGGAAGTAAATGAAAATTAATTAAAAAAATGTGAAAATTATTTTTTTAGTAATCGTGCAGTAATTTATATTTACGCTCTGAAAGGTTCCCCCCCTTTTGAAATAACCCCCTTATTTCAATATGAGCTTTTTAAAAAAGGTCATTTAATTACAATGTATTAAAACCAGAACTAAACAATAAACGAATCTTTTATGAAAAAGACGAATTTTACTATTCATTCATTGGCTCGAGCGACTGCAACTTGTTGTCTGTCACTCTTACTTACCGTGCTTAGCTTTACCGCTTTTGCACAA
>JBDTUE010000102.1:0-13572 GCA_040007895.1 Saprospiraceae bacterium
ACTGGTTTGACGACAGTAGTATTCATGCTGAAGTAGAACTGCTCAATAATATGGCTATCCGACAACGTCAATTCATCCAGAATCTTGACAATGCTGTGGTACGTATTGAAAACAAAACGTATGGCATATGTTCTATAACCGGCACATTAATCGATAAAAAAAGATTGCTCCTGGTACCTCACGCTACTAAAAGCATAGAAGCTAAACATATCGAACAAGCTACTATGGTGCCTGAAGTAAATCAGGTAGCACCAGATGAGCGGGTATTGCGTCGATCTGCTGAGGGCAAATCTCCTAAAAAAGCTGTAGCCAAGAAAAGTAAAACTAAATCATCAAAAGAATATGACGATGATGAAGGTGATGATATGATCGAAGCACCTATTGAAGATCTTGATGTAGCTTTTGAAGGCGGAGACGATTAATTCACACGTAATCTCCTCTGATAAATCTAAAGAGGGTAACGCTAGTAATTGCTTACTCTCTTCCGTTTTCTGAGCTCAAACTCATTACTTTTTTTGCGGTAGCTATTACACTGGTGATATCGGTAAGATTTGCAGGTACGATCATCGTATTATTTTTCTGAGCCAGCTTTCCGAATTCATTTAAATATTGTTCTGCAATTCGTAGAGAAACGGCATCCTTGCCATTTGGCGTTTCAATAGCCGCGGCTATTGCTTTAATACCATTGGCTGTTGCAATAGCGATTGCTTCTATTTCCGAAGCTTTACCTACAGATTCATTGATCTTACGCAATTTTTCACCTTCAGATCTTTTGATGGCTTCCTGCTTATCACCTTCCGCAACATTTATTTTAGCCTGCATGGTACCCTCTGATTCAGCGATGATCGCTCGTTTTTCCCGCTCAGCTCTCATTTGTTTTTCCATCGCTTCTCGAATACTTTGAGGCGGGGTAATATTTTTCACTTCATACCGGGTCACTTTTACACCCCATGGTTCACTGGCTTTGTCCACTGCATCCACAATAGAGGCATTAATGGTTTCCCTTTCTTCGAATGATTTATCTAATTCTAATTTACCCACCACAGATCTCATAGTTGTTTGAGCTATTTGTATGGAAGCAAAGCGATAATCTTCTATACCGTATGATGCTTTAGTAGGATCGACCACCTGGAAATAAAGTATTCCATCTACTTCGATAGATACATTATCTCTTGTAATACAATTTTGAGGGTTTACGTCCAGTGCCTGCTCTTTGAGGGAATGTTTGTACCGGACTCTGTCAATAAATGGTATCAGAAAATGTAATCCCGGTGTAAAAGTTTCCAGGTATTTACCCAATCGCTCTACGATGAAAGCATTTCGCTGAGGTACTATTACTACCGTGGAGTATAAAAGTATAAGAGCGAAGAACGCAAATATTAATAATGTAGCTAAAGAACTCATAATCCTATTGTTTTAATGATTTTACTTTTAAATTAATACTGTTTTGTTCAAGTATAAGTACTTCTTCACCAGGTTGGATGACTCCTTCACTTTTTGCCTGCCATTGAGTTCCTTTAAATTGAACTTTTCCCTGATCTTTATCAATTAAGGTAATTGCTTGTCCCTTTTTGCCAACAAATTCATTTTCAAGATCCTCATCATTATTCAATCTTTTTAAAATGGACTTGATATTTTCTCTTAATAGTAAAACATACATCAACGATCCTATCACGAAAAGAATAATTTGCATGGCAATCGAAATGCCGCTGAATAATGAAATCAAACTCACGGTCCATGCTGCAAAACCCATCAGGATTAAAACAAATCCACCTGGAATAGAGATTTCAAGTATAGCCAGAAATATTCCAAGGATAAACCAAAACAAAGTGGTGTGAGCTAAAATATAAGCACTCATTGAAGAACTCATTATACTAGGAACAAGAATCTAAATTAGATAGTTTCCTTTCTAAATCTTTAAATAATAATCTCTAGCTGGAAATTAATTGTCCAGCAATACAGATCTGATCAATAATCTGAGATTTGATTCGCTGGATTTAGCCGTGGAGATGACTTCTTCGATAGAAGTCTCCACATTAAATTCATTGGAAATAATAGAAAATACATTAACGGGTAAACCCATGTGTTTACAAACAATGACTTCTGGCACAGTAGACATACCAACAGCATGTCCTCCTATCATTTTCAGGAAGACCCGCTCGGCTTTTGTTTCCAGACTTGGTCCCGGCATTGCGACATAAACTCCTTCATGTAACCTGATTCCATGTAAAGAAGCCTTTTCGTGAGCTTTTGATATGATTTCACGATCATACACATTTGTCATATCCGGAAGTCTTTTCCCTAGTCTTTCGTCATTCGGACCCCGCAACGGATTAGAAGGTATCAGGTTTATATGATCATTTACCACCATGATATCACCTGCTTTAAAAGATTCATCCAGGCTTCCACTTACATTAGTAATAATCATCCGGTTGACTCCTAAATGTTTCAATACACGAATAGGAAAAGTAACTTCGGGCAAAGAGTAACCTTCGTAATAATGAAATCTTCCTGCCATTAAAACTACTTTTAATTCTCCCAGGTATCCGAAGACCAATTTACCTGCATTCCCTGCAACCGTACTTTCAACAAACCGAGGTATCACCCGATACGGAATTTCAAGCTTGGATGTCAGTTCATCGGTAAATCCATTTAACCAGGTTCCTAATACAATTCCTATGTCTGGTTTAAAATTTACCCGGGCCTGAATGAACTTTACCGCTTCTTCAATAGATTCAAGAATGTGCACTCAGATGGATTTATTTTATAGTGTACATAAATTAAACTTTCATGATCTCATCATCTTTAATCTTGATGAGTTTTTCAATTTTATCAACATGAAGATTGACCATATCCTGCAATTGGGTTTCTTTTTTCTTACCTACATCTTCAGGGGTACCGTCTTTCACCGCTTTTTTTATATGATCTAAGGATTTATGTCTGATACTTCGCACCGCCACCTTAGCTTCTTCACCCATATGTTTTGCCTGCTTTACCAAATCTTTTCGTCTTTCTTCGGTAAGCGGTGGTACATTAATACGAATAAGGTCACCATCATTAATCGGGGTAAGTCCTATGTTTGCTTCAAACACAGCTTTTTCAATAGGCCCAAGCATAGACTTTTCCCAGGGTTGAATTGTGATCGTCCTGCTATCTGCAAGCCCGACATTAGCTACCTGATTGATAGGCATTGGACTTCCATAATAGTTAACCCGAATCTCCTGTACGACAGCTGGATTCGCTTTTCCAGTCCTTACTTTTTGTAATTCATGAAGAAGATGTTCGATGGCTTTATCCATCTGTTCTTGTGCAGAGGACATATGTTTTTCTAATTCTGCAGACATAGATTCAAAAGTAAAAATGATTAAACCTTAATTTTTTCAACGGCAAATTTAACTAGATTTTTTCTTTTTGATACTGATGCATTTACAGTTTATCAATTTGTATGATAATATACATTCAGAATCTCCGGGATTACAATCTAAGTCTATGAAATACGTCAGTCTAAGAATTATGACCTTCTCCCATTATATTGAAGTACGAGGTATACCAGCATTACTACGGATGAAAGTGCTGCTACTAAGTAGGTCATTGCTGCCCATTTAAGAGCGTCTCTTCCACCTTCAGATTCTGCACCTTGTCTCAATACAGCTTGTTCGTCAAGCCAAACCAGAGCTCTGCGGCTGGCATCAAACTCTACAGGTAAAGTGATAATGCTAAATATCGTAGTCACTGCAAATAAACCAATAGTCACCAACATTAACTGCGGAAAGGATCTCAATAGCATGAACGATATAAGCAACATCCATTGCAATCCTGAACTTGCGATTTGAACGACGGGGACCAGGGTGGACCTTAATTTCAACCATTGATATGCTTCTTTATGTTGCACCACGTGACCGCATTCATGAGCAGCGATAGCTGCAGACATAATACTTTGACCATGATATACATCCGAGCTCAATGTCACTGTTTTTGTAGCTGGATTATAATGATCTGTCAACGTGCCCTGACCTTCTACAATATTTACATCAGAAACATTGTAATACCGCATCATTGCTTCGGCAACCTGTTTTCCGGAAAGCCCTCTGGACAAAGGAGTCGATCCGTATTTTTTCATTTTTGATAAAAGAATCCGTTGAACTATAAATCCAACAGCAGCTAAAAGGATAGTCAATAAAAAATAACCATTACTAAACATAGTTTTTCTCTTTTTTATAAATAAACAAAATTTTCATCAAAAGATTTCAATTGATCTCAGAAAATCCGGTGTAAACTCTTAAAGCTTCAGGAATCCGGATTCCCTCTTTGGTCTGATGATTTTCCAAAAGTCCTGCTACAATCCTTGCTAACGCCAGTGCACTTCCATTGAGTGTGTGCGCAAGTTGAGTTTTACCTTCATTATTTCTGAATCTCAATTTCAAACGGTTTGCCTGAAAAGTCTCAAAATTAGAAACTGAACTGACTTCAAGCCACTTTTTCTGCGCTGCAGAATAGATTTCAAAGTCATAGGTTAATGCGGATGTAAAACCCATGTCGCCCCCGCACAATCTAAGTATTCGATATGGAAGTTCCAGTTTATCCAATAAACCTGAAACATGATCCAACATAAGATGTAGTGCATCGTATGAACGATCAGGATGTTCAGCCCGAACGATCTCCACTTTATCAAATTGATGGACACGGTTTAAGCCTTTAACGTCAGCACCATAAGATCCAGCTTCCCTTCTAAAACATGGGGTATATGCACAAAACATTACAGGAAGTTGTTTTTCATCTAAAATCTCATCTCTGAGAATATTGGTCACTGGTACTTCAGCAGTTGGAATCAGGTAAAGCTGGTCTTTATCGCAGTAATACATTTGTCCATCTTTATCCGGCAGTTGACCTGTGGCTGTAGCAGTCTCTGCATTAACCAGATGTGGTGGTATGATCTCTTCATATCCCGCTATGGTAGCCTGATCCAGAAAAAACTGAATCAGAGCACGCTGCAGTTTAGCGCCTTTACCCCTATACAAAGGGAACCCAGCTCCCGTAATTTTAACACCCAATTTGAGATCAAATAAGGAATATTTATCTGCAAGTTCCCAATGAGGAAGAGCACCTTCAAACAACTCCGGCAGAGGTTGATCCCATGATTTGAAAACTTCATTATCCTCCGAAGATTTTCCTGCAGGAACCGAGGCATGAGGTATATTGGGAATTTTGTACAATAATTCCTGAAGTTGTTCTTTATTGATCCTGGTTTGATCTTCGAGTTCTGCTATTTTAGTTTTGTTAAGTGCGACCTGATTCTTTTTTTGTTCAGCTTCTGACGATTTACCGGACTTCATCAATTGACCAATTTCTTTTGACACCTGGTTAACTTCCATTTTAAGGATATCCAGTTCTGTTTGAATTTCCTTTCTTCCTTTATCCAATGCAGTAACCATTTCCACCCACTCCAGGCGGTCAGGACCCCAGTTTCTTTTCTTTAATCCCTCGATTGTTATGTCCTTTAATTCAGAAAAATAGTTAAGTGTCAGCATACCCCTGGATTAGAAAAAAATTTACGCAAATATACACTAGCTGTAAAATATCCATATATTTGCGGAGTCAAATAAGGAAAGCTGGCAATTTAGCTTTCTCTTTTCTAAAAAAGTTCCCAATACATCATTTGAGTTTTAGAAACATACAAGTCCTTAAATTTTCTATTCAGGTTCGATTTTAGATTCAACTATTTTTTAATCAATCATTTCTAATTATTCATATTTATGATCTATGACATCCTCCGGCTTAACGAGATGTTAGTACCTGAACTCAGGGAAATAGCCGAACACCTTGGCGTCAAGGGCAATAAAAAACTCAATAAACAAGACCTCGTGTTCCAAATTTTGGACCGACAAGCTTTAGGAGCCTCAACTCCGGATGAAACCACATCAGCACCAACTCATACTGCTGATAGTGATACACACAAATCTGATGAGCGGTCAGATAAATCGAATGGTCATTATTCAAAGCCCATAGTTAAACCCAGGATGAGAAAAGCAATCCAGGAAGATGCTGAACCTGTGGATATGGGACCATCTAAAGAAAAGACATTTGAAAAATCTGCTAATCCGGTTAATGAAAACAATACTCACCGGAATCAAAGATTCCCAAAAGAACAACATAGGGATCAACGAGAATTTTCCAACAGGAAAAATGATACCCCGGATTTAAAACCAGAACCAGCTGAAACAAACAGACAAGATCAGCCTGTACCAAAGCATATTAATCGACCACAACACCCCAGATCGGAACAACAAAACAGACCTGAACAACAAAACAGATCGGAACAACAAAACAGACCTGAACAACAAAACAGACCTGAGCAACAAAATAGACCAGAGCAACAAAATAGACCTGAAAGAGATAACAGGCAAGATAACAGGGATAATAGGCATGATAATCCAGCCAGACCTGATAGGGAGACCCGACAAGATCACGCGGCAAGACCCGAAAGAGAATCAAGACCGGAAGGTGGGCAACCAAGATTTGAAAGAGACAACAGATCAGAAAAAGATAATAATGGTCAGGGTCAGGAAAATCAATTTGCTGAGCCAGAAATTGAAATTACACCTATAAACGACTTTAACATCGATATGGACGCAATGATTGAAGGTCATGGCGTACTTGAAATGATGCAGGACGGGTACGGGTTCCTGAGATCAGCAGATTATAATTATTTAAGTTCACCCGATGATATTTATGTATCTCCTTCTCAAATCAAATTGTTTGGATTGAAGACCGGTGATACGGTTCAGGGAGCTGTACGACCTCCAAAAGAAGGAGAGAAATATTTTGCTCTGTTAAAAGTTTCCCTGATAAATGGACTTACACATGAACAGATCAAAGACAGAGTGCCATTTGATTATCTGACTCCGCTGTTTCCTACCAAGAAATTTAAAATGACTACAAGTCCGTTGGGTAAGGATTATGGAAATAGGTTGATCGATTTGTTTACACCCATTGGTATGGGCCAGAGAGGACTGATCGTAGCCCAACCTAAAACTGGTAAGACTTTCTTATTAAAAGATATTGCAAATGCCATTGCATATAATCATCCCGATTGTTACCTGATCATCTTATTGATTGACGAACGTCCTGAAGAAGTCACGGATATGCAGCGCAATGTAAAAGCGGAAGTAATATCCTCTACTTTCGATGAGCCCGCAGACAATCACGTTCGAGTAGCGAATATGGTGCTTGAAAAAGCAAAACGTATGGTGGAGAGTGGCCATGATGTAGTAATACTTCTGGATTCCATCACCCGACTTGCAAGAGCGTATAATACAGTAGCTCCATCTAGTGGAAAAGTATTATCTGGTGGTGTTGAGGCAAATGCACTTCAAAAACCTAAAAAATTCTTTGGTGCTGCAAGAAATATTGAAAATGGTGGTTCGCTGACCATACTTGCGACTGCATTGATTGATACAGGTTCTAAAATGGACGGAGTAATCTTCGAAGAGTTTAAAGGAACCGGCAATATGGAATTGCAACTAGATCGTACGTTAGCCAACAAACGACTCTATCCTGCTATCGATGTTACTAAATCCAGTACCCGAAGGGAAGAATTGCTGATGGATAAAGAATCCCTTCAACGGATGTTTATTCTGAGGAATCATCTGGCGGATATGAAACCGGAAGAAGCTATTGACTTCATGCTCAAGCATATGCAACATACTCAAACCAATGAAGAGTTTTTGCAAACCATGAATTCGTAATGATTTGATTTTCGTTCAAAACAGGTCCTTGCGTTTCAGGCAAAGACCCGTTTTGAATAATTTCAGAGCATTTAAATTCATTTGGCAGATTAAATAAAAAGGATTATTTTTGCGACCCTGTAATAAATAAAGACCGTCATGAAACAGACATTTCAACCTTCCCGCCGTAAACGATCTAACAAACACGGTTTCCGTGAAAGAATGGCTTCTAAAGGTGGCCGTAAGGTTTTGTCCAATCGCAGAGCTAAAGGAAGACATAAACTTACCGTAGCTGACGAAGCTAAAGTCAAATAATACCATGTAGCTGTGCACCCCGATGTACCTGATTCGGGTAAACATAAATTTCCAAGAAAGGAAAAGCTAAAGCATAGGAAATCAATCAAGTTTCTTTTTGAAAAAGGATCATCAATTGTGATCCATCCGTTACGGTTAGTGTATTATACTCAACCCTCGATTCCTAAAGAGGATGTACCCAAATTTTCAGTTTCAGTTTCAAAAAAGAATTTTGGAAGAGCAGTCGACCGGAATCAACTAAAAAGAAGGATCAGGGAATCCTACCGGTTAAATAAAAATCCATTAGTGCAATTTTGTAAAGAGCATGGAGCTTCATTGCATATGATGTGGATTTTAACCGGGAATGAATTGAAAGAGTATGCTGAGATACTTCTCATAGTGCAACGGTTAATTGAAAAACTACATCGTAAAATATCCAGGCCCGCCTCTACTTGAGGGATCTGAAATACATAAGACTTTTCCTTATCCTTAGATCTATAAAAATTATTGACTTTGATTCCATACTAAAAGTGCTTGTATAATGGCTAAAGCCATATGTATTACAGACTTTACCTTGTCGTAAGTTTAGACTCGTTTCTTGATCATGGCTAAAGCCATATTTCGGATGCCATAGTAACTCATCACAAATTTGATGAAATGGCATTTTTTATACAGTCTGATAACTAATTCGATTGAATTGGCAGTTATTTTTCTTATGAGTTATAAGAGATCATTTCATTTTGCTAAGGATTAGTTTACTTATAATGGTAAACTAATACCTCACCAGATTGATTAATCCCAGTCAAACCATCGGAAATAAGTCCTATTTTATTTAATGAAGTTAGATTCCCTGGTAAAGGAAAATTTTCAACCTCGTTTTCATTCCAATAAATTATTTTTTGAGCAAGCGAATCAAAGAATAGAAAATCCTTTTCATTCCAATCAATTAAATTTCCTTCGTTCTTTTTCGAAAACAAAATCACTCCAAAGGAATTCATCAAAGTATATTCATTTAGATCTGAAACAAACAAGATTTCATTTTTACGGGCCCGTATCTCTCGTAATTTTTTACTGCCAGATAATGGTGAAACGGCGATATCCAATTCAATATTCCCGCTTTGATTTATCTTTTTTATCCTGCCTGATGTTTCATCCAGGTACCAGATGCTTTTATCCGGTGAATATCCAATTGTATTTACATGATAGAGCCCATACGAAACTAAAAGGATCCTGTTTAATTCAGTCAAAGACCTGTCCAGGGTCACCAATGTTTGAAAGTCAGGATAAAATAATAATACCTGCAATGGATTTTGAAAATAAATGAACTGGGGTGTACCCAAATAATTGTTTGAATATTTTTGCACGATCTCTCCTACCGGATTCAACAGAATTATTTCATTTTTATTCGTGATGACATAAATTTGATTTTTGCCATCTGTATACAAAGACTGAGCATGTAATGGAAGGGATCTGAATAAAAATAAACTATCTAATCTCAGGTCAGGTTGTGCATTCAAGACCACTGAGTTCAATGCAAAGGCGAAGAATAAGATCAGATTAGAACAATGCATTATCAAACGAACTCAGTTATTGAATAGAATGGATAAATTTCCAGATTTGTTGTGTTGCTTCCGTCATTTCAATCGGAGAAAAATCACCGTGTTTTTTACCCTGAATAGTCCAAAAAGTATGTTTCGTCCCTAAGGAATCCAGTAACTTATTAAGCAGGATAGCCTGATCATAATTAGCAGCTTTGTCTTCACTTCCATGAATAGTCAATATAGGAACGGTATTTTTATTTATATAGGTGACCGGGGAACATTTTTTAAATAAAGGGATTGGGTCCAGCGAATCTTTACCTGCAACTATATTTTTATACGTCTGATCCCAGGTCTCTGATGCATGAACCAAATCAGCGACACCAAACCAATTAATCACCCCTGCTACTTTCAATTTTCTATTCAAAGGAGTTGAATCCGGGGGAAATAAGTCACTTTCACTTAATGCTCCATCCATAAGGGCAAGGTGACCACCTGCCGATTCACCGGATACAAAGATTCGATTGGTATCGATTTTATATTTATCACTATTCAAATATATCCAACGAATAGCAGCGCGGGTGTCTGAAATAATTTCGGGTAAGGAAGCCTCCGGTAAGTGTCTGTAATCTGAAGTCACCACGATATATCCAGCCTGTACAAATGGCATTACAAATAAGGATCTTGAAACTTTACTTCCACTGGTCCATCCGCCACCATGTAAAAAAAGGAGCGCCGGTTTGAGGGTATCTGTATATCTGACCCACGATACAGGACCACCGAGGCGAATAGCCGGCACATATGCATCCAGGGCTAATTTTTTATTTCCGATGGTTTTGTAAACGATATCTCCAATGACTTGTGTATTCGAATATAGAGCAGCCACCGGATCAATGTCTGCCTTTTGTTGATTACAGGAAAAGAAAACAAAACAAAGAATTGCTAAAAGAAAAAAAAAGTTTTTATTCAAATGGAACATGATCAATGATTAGAATGAATAAGATTACCATCGCTTTTGAAAAATTTATATTCAAGTATTCCTTCATCCAGAACAGCATAAGAATGAAAAGATAACCAGTCACCCAGGTTGATATATCTCGAACCATTGCTTAATCTCCAATCCATGGGTAAATGCCGGTGTCCAAAGATGAAATAATCGATATCCTGGTGATGGATGACATATTCTTCACAGAATAAAATCAACCATTCGTGCTCTGGCCCCAGAAATTTATTTTCTTTTACTCCTTTTGATCGGGACTCACCACTCCAGTATCTGGCCATTGGAATACCAATGCCTGGAGGAATCCAGGAAAATAATTTCCTTGATGCAGGATGCCTGAAAACTTTTTTAATAAACTTATATCCATGGTCTCCGGGACCTAATCCATCGCCATGCCCGATAAAAAGCTTTTTTTGTCCGATAGTAACCTCGATAGGATCATGATAAACCTTTAATCCAAGTTCATCCTGAAAATAACCAAACATCCATTGATCATGATTGCCTGAAAATAGATGGACTGGTATACCGGTTTCATTTAATTCGGCCAGACACGCCAGTACCCTGATTCCACCTTTAGGCACTACTCTATTATACTCAAACCAAAAATCAAATAAATCACCTATGATATAGAGGGATTCCATATCATCCCGATTCATTTTTATCCATTCCAGGAAAAGTCTTTCTCTTGCTGAACTTGTTTCTTTGCCAGGTATACCAAAATGAAAATCAGAACAAAAAAAAGTTTTTTTCATATAGACTTAAGTATAGCGGCTAAACAGGTTGCGAATAAATAAACATCATTAAATGAATTATACATTGGCACAGGTGCTACACGAATAAGTCCGGGCTCCCGCCAATCTACTACGATTCCCTGTTCCAAAAGAGCATAAAATATCCGTTTGTCTCCAGAATGAATACGGATAGAGAGTTGACAGCCTCTTTGATCTGCTTCCTTCGGAGTAATAATTTGGATTCGCGAATCACCGATGGATTCCATCATACTGTATAGATAGGATGTAAGTTTAATCGACTTGTCCCGCAAAGCCTTCATGCCTATTGCCTCAAAATCTTCAAGGGCCGCTTTCATACCAGCTAACGAAAAAGTAGGTGGACCACTGACCTGCCAGGCTTCTGCTCCCTGCATTGGAATAAAATCCGGTTCCATTAAAAATCGTCGCTCTTTATCATGACCCCACCAACCTTCTAAACGTTGGATTTCAGTATTATTAAAATGTTTTTCATGAATAAAACAACCTGCTAAACAATTGGGCCCTCCATTCAAATATTTATAGTGACACCATACGGCAAAGTCTACATTCCATTGATGCAAATTCAATATGATATTACCTGCACCGTGTGCAAGATCAAATCCGATTAATGCTCCAACACTGTGCGCTGCATCTACTAATCCCGGAAAAGAATAAACTTGTCCATTGAGATAATTTACGGAACCAAAATAGACCAGGGCCAAATCATCTTCATGTTTTTTAATCACCTCATGAATATCTTCTTCACGCAATACATACTCCCCTTCTCTTGGTTTTAATTCTACCAATACTTCTTTTGGATCCAATCCCCTATACCGGATATGAGATTTTAATGCATAGATATCAGACGGAAATGGATTCCATTCTATTAAAATTTTATTTCTCTTTCCGGAGGGTCTGTAAAAACTAACCAGCATCATATGAATATTTACAGACAGGGTATTCATAATAGTCACTTCCCCTGGCAGAGCTCCAACCAGTTTAGTAGTATGGGCTACCAACGAATCCTGCAAAGACACCCAGGGTATATCTCCTTCAAAATGTCCTTTGACTCCAAAGTCGGCCCAACGATCTATTTCTTTTTGTATATAATCTCTTGCTTTGAGGGGCAACAATCCAAGCGAGTTGCCACATAGATAAATGGCAGCATTCCCCCTTTTGTCCCTGGGAAATGAATATCTATCTCTATAAGAACGTAAAGGATCCTGAATATCCTGCGATAATGCATACTGATCATCAACGATTGACATGTAGAGCGAAAATACAAACTTGACAGGACAAGTAAGGTGGCGAGTTTCATTGGAAATTCCATGGACACAAGTCAATGCGTTACCTAAAAACCAAAAAATTATAGCCATATTTGAAGAAAAAAAAATGGACCTTTCTTTAAATGGACGAAATGCGTTGGTATGCGGCAGCAGTAAGGGAATCGGCAAAGCTATTGCATTTGAATTGGCAGCCTTAGGAGCTAATGTTACCTTACTGGCACGATCAAAAGATCTGTTGGAAAACATTTTGAGTTCTTTACCCAGGACCCACAAAGGACAAGATCACGATTATCTCATGGCTGACTATGCTGATGCCACCGACCTGCATAAAAAAGTGAATACCCTGACTTCCGGAAGACAATACCAGATCTTAATTAATAATACCGGTGGTCCACCAGCTGGTCAACTTATTGATTTTACCGTTGAAAAAATTGAAGATTCATTCAGAAAATTATTTTTAATCAATCATGATTTGGTTAGATTGATCGTACCTGGGATGAAGGAGGCAGGGTATGGAAGAATTATCAATATTACTTCTACTTCTGTCAAAGAACCTTTAGCGGATCTTGGTTTATCAAATTCATTGCGGGCTGCTGTAAGTAATTGGGCAAAGACATTGGCCAATGAACTTGGTCCGTTTAATATCACAGTAAATAATGTCATGCCGGGATTTACCAGTACGGAACGACTTGAAGAATTGTTTGCTTTCAGAGCTAAAAACTTAGATGTGGATCAGGCAACGCTTGAAGCTAAAGCTATGGATGATATTCCGCTTAGAAGATTCGGGAGACCGGAAGAGATAGCTGCAGCAGTAGCATTTTTAGCCAGTCCCGCTGCATCATATATCAATGGAATTAATCTTGCAGTAGATGGTGGAAGGACGAAGAGTATGTGATGATTGACGATTGACAATTGACAATTGACGATTGACAAAATCCCGAAATCTGCAATCCGAAATCCGAAATATGCTTGACGATTGAC
>JBDTUE010000103.1:0-13488 GCA_040007895.1 Saprospiraceae bacterium
ATTGAATAATACCCAATCGTTTTCTTTCTCGCCGGCCAAAAATAAAAGCCACGAACAACACCCAGATGATTCCACCTAACATGGCCGGAATATTTGGATTGAACAGATGCACGGCATCGGTATTTAATGTTGACATAGCGCGTACCGATGTTCCTGACCATGGCACGAGGTGCAAAGGTCCCACACTGAGTGCAACTATTCCTGCAAGGATAAGCCTGTTGATACCAAGCTCCTTATAAATAGGTAAAAACGTAGACAGCACGATCATAAATGTGGCTGTCCCATCACCATCTAAATGAACAATCATAGTAAGAATTGCCGTACCCATAATAACCTTTAATGGATCACCTTTGACAGCGCGAACGATGAATGCAATCACAGGATCGAACAATCCTGCATCCAGCATTATTGAAAAATATAATACGGCAAACATTAATAGGACTCCAGTAGGAGCTACCTGCTTTATTCCTGCCAGGACCATGGTGCCGATTTGAGTATAATTAAACCCAGCGAGGAAAGCAAAAATCACAGGCACTACTACTAAGGCAGTAATTACCGACAATCTTTTTGTCATTATTAAAAGCAGGAAAATCACAATGGTGGCAAAGCCGTAAAGCGCAAGCATCTCAATAATTCAATAAAATATTTGACGATCTAATTGTTTTTATATTGATCATTCTATTCAAATTGTAAATAGTCATTAAAGAAAGGGAGCATTTCATTTAATACCCTTCCATCGGTGGTCCATATTTTATTCACATGGGTACCAATGTATTCTTCTGCAAAATGTTCTATTCCATGATTCTCCAGTTCCTGACTGAACATACCACATTGTAAAGGAAAACGATCGGCGTCATTTCTTCCCCAGTCTAATTTAATGGCTTTTAGCTTTTTAAGATTTGATACATACCTGTTTATCATATAGGCAGGCATATTTTCTCTCCATGTTTCATAGACTACTGAGTCAACAACGAGGCTATCTCCGGTATAATTGAATGGAAGATTTATATAGAACGGAGGTTTATTGGGATTGGGGGACCAGGCTCTTGCACAGGCTGTAATTACTTTAGGATAATACGTTTTATCCAATGCCTCTTTTGTTTTTATGGATGCTAATTGTTTGTAAGAATCACTGTTAGGGCCGAATTCTTTCACAAAAGCTAATAAACCCGGACTTAGGGCATACACACTGCTAAAGACATCAGGATACATCATCGCAAATTTTAATGCCCCATAACCACCCATTGAATGTCCGCCAATACCACGAGAATCGCGACTGGCTATGGTTCTGAAATTTTTATCCATAAAGCTCACTAATTCCTTTGCTTCAAATTCGCTCCAATGACCCGTCAGTGCAGAGTTGCTATAGAAGCTTCCAGCAAATAAAGTGAACTGATCAGAGATCACAAGGATATAAGGACGGATTTTCTTTTTTAGAATACCCATATCCAGGATATTTTTCATGGCAAGGCTGATGCTGTCAGTACCCATAAAGCCGTGCAGATAATAGATTACGGGATATCGTTGGTTGGATTGATTATAACCGGGAGGAAGATAGACCGAAATTCTCCTGTTTGGATTTTCGCCACCTGTATTTTGAAGCGCGATAGAGTTAATAACGTGTTGCACGACTGTTCCAGTAGTGGTTTGACTGTCAGCAAATTTTGCCAGTGATACAGCAAATAATACAACAATTAATTTTTGCATTTGGTCTACAAATTACAATTTTCATTTTGCTAAGACAATAAGTAGAGGTATGACGAATTGAATATAATTATGTTCCGACCTTACTCAAGCCGATCCGGTTTCCCAAAGGGATCTCATTGGGAAGACATCCTTTACATAACTATTATACTATTGGCCTTCAGGCTTATTGGGACATAAAGCGTAAATTTATTTTTTCAAAAAAATCCAATATGGCCATTTACTACCGTTTTCTTTTTCTACTTAATAGTATAGTGTTTTTAATAGCTTCTTTTGATACCAGTCAGGCTCAAACTATTAAAATCAAAAATGATGACAAAGAAAAAATAGTAGTCTTTGGCAATGATAAAATGACTTTTACGATTGATTACGCCAACAAGGTTAACATATCCTCACTGACATTAAACGGCCAAAATGTAATTCAGAATAACGCGGGAGTATATTCTCTGATTCGCACGAAAAATACTACATATTCAACCTTACAACTTTCATCCAATCCCATTCTCAAGGTATCAGATCATCTTTTGGTCATATCCAATATACATTACGGGGATAAGAACTGTTCGATCAATGAAACCTGGACGTTTAATATTTCTAACACGGATGTACAGTTTGAAATAAATAGAACTGTATCAAAAGCCTTGCTTGCGGAAAAAGTAGCCTTACCAGTCTTGACGTTTAATAATATGGATACCTGGGAAGGTGCATACACGGATTTTGGAGGACTCGCCTGGTTTTATCTGTTCAATAAAAAATTAGATACCTATGGAGTACACAGTAATATTTCTGAATTTTGGAATAGTAAAACCGGGAACGGATTAACTGTAAGGGTTACCGTGCCAAATAAAAAAGTAGCAATGGATTACAGTCGTACTATAGATGATAAACTGGCTTGCACTATTGCGGTATCACAGGATGAAATCATACCTCGTTTTGATTCGATTACTTTAAGAAGGCGATTTGTCAGGGATACTACCGATATCTGGTCTCCAATCAAAATACCGGCTGGTATGTCCAATCAACGTATCAACTTTTCATATTTTAATTTTGATGAAAAATATGGCCGTGGAAAATTGCCCGGAGTAAATGAATCTCAAGTCAGTGCTGTTTTAAATACCATTGCTAGAATAGGAGTTATAGATAAACAACATTTTGGTGGCAATAGCTGGCATACGCCATATGGTCCAATCTGTCTGCATGAACAATATATTGCACAAATGGGTCTTGGAATAAATGATCCGGCTTATTTGCAAGGTTATCGGGAATGTCTTGATTTTTATAGAGACAATGCTATTAAACCGGATGGAAGAGTATGGCCCAGATGGGCTTATAGCAATGAGGATGCCATGCCCAATGGATTTACCGATAAGGGATTTTATGAAGCGCAATGGGGCTACCTACTCGATGCAAATCCTGACTTTGTAACGAATGTGGCTGAATTGTATGATCAGTCCGGTGATCTAACCTGGGTTAAAACTCATCAAAAAGCCTGTGAAAAGGCATTGGAATGGATCATGCAACGCGACGGCAATCATAATGGTTTAGTAGAGATGATTACGGATAGCCATTTGCAAAAAAGAGGAAGTGACTGGATCGATATCATCTGGGCAGCCTATGAAAATGCTTTTGTAAATGCAAAACTATATCATGCTTTGATATTATGGGCTGATATTGAAAGACAATTAGGTAACACGGTCAAAGAAAAATACTATTCCCAGTTTGCAGAAAAATTGAAACTCAGTTTTAATAAATCAACCACAGAAGGAGGATTTTGGGACAATGAAAAAAAATGTTATATACACTGGCGGGATAAAGATGGATCTACTCATGGAAATAATATGGTGACACCGGTCAACTTTATGGCTATTGCATATGGCCTTTGCGACGATAAAGTAAGGACACAAAGAGTATTAGACGATATCGAAATACAAATGCAAAGGGAAAAACTTTTCTTTTGGCCTTTATGTCTTTATACTTACGAACCCGGTGAAGGAAATGATTGGCAGTTCCCTTTTCCTAATTACGAGAATGGTGATATTTTTTTATCGTGGGGAGCAGTTGGTGTAAAAGCGTATGCTTCATACAAACCCGAATTGGCATTGAAATATGTAAACAATGTGTTGGCTCAGTATGCTAAAGATGGACTCGCTTTTCAACGATATGGAAGGAACAAACAAGATGGATTGGGAGATGACATTTTATCTGGTAATAGCCTTTCCGTGGTTGGTTTGTACCAGGCAATATATGGAGTCAATCCACTTTATAATAGATTTTATCTTAATCCACATATAACTAAGGAGCTATCAGGAACACAATTAAAATATAATTATCGCCATCAACGATTGACCATCGATCTTGATCCGAATAGTTATGCTGTATCCAATGATCGGTTTAAGATAAGATCAAAGACAAACTTTGGTTTTTTTAATTCCTCCGATGCACTTTTATATTTTAATGGCAATAACACTAAAGCTTCTCTGAAAGTTACTACGATGAATAGTAGTTCGCTAGAGCTTGATATCAAAGAATGGGGTAGTGGTGAAGTATCCTGGACTCAATCTTCTAAAGATGTGACGTCAAAAAAATTGATCTATCAAATCAATGACCTTAAACAAAATAGTTTTTACACGATCATGATTAATGGCAAGACACTACATCGAATTAAGAGCAATAGTGTAGGTAGTATATTATTTGAATATAAAACAACAAAAAGCCCAGATACCATTCTTGTAATAAATTAGTAGACAAAATAAATTTCGTAAACAAACCCAAGCCATCTCGTGCCTCATACCTCTCACCTCATACCTCTCACCTTATCGCTACAAAAAGTTCCGCTTGGATTTTCCAGATATTTTCCTTTTTTTTCCACATAGCGCTATAACTACCACCTTTACTATAAGTATTAATGCCTTCCCACGTTCCTTTTTCCCAGGCCATTGTTGGATCATATACACTAATGATTATTTCATTGGGTGTGCGGATATAAGATGTTGTTGGGTTTGATTTAAAAAGGTCAACCCAGGTGCTGATGATAGTATCTTTTCCAACAAGGAATGTTCCATTACCCCTGATTTGTATAAAGTCATCAAGCCAGAATTTTGAAAGTTCTTTGATGTCTTTTTTTGCCAAGGCCAGATTTGATGCAGCTCTTGACTCTTTGATCAGTTGTACATCAGGAGTTTCTGTTTGTGCTCTGATGGTCAGTGTCGTAAACAATGAAAAATAAATAAGTAAAAGTTTTTTCATAGGTTCTTGAAGGTGTGCTTATTTTGAAGTTATTATTTTGAAGCTTCCAATATTATCTTATCATAGATTTTACGAGCTCTATCATATGCGGCTTCAGCTTCAGGACGCTCTGCAGCCCTGATATTAGCTTGTTTCATTTTCCAACATTGGTCAACCGCTTTTCTGCACCACTCGGCACTTTTAAGTTCATGAATGGGTTTGCCATCTACGATAACAAATACTGGATTAGTGTGAGAACTTGGATAAACTCTTAAAGCGATCCAGGAAGAATGATTGACTGAATAGGTAAATGAAACTTCTTTCCAATTTCCATCTCCAGTGATTTCAGTAGTATCGACTGGCTCACCATTTACCAGTAGCTCGACATATACTTTTTGTGTTGATCCAATACGTGCCCGTTCAATACTCCAATATGGTTGATCGGACATTGAACTATGGGCAATCGCGACACCAGTCTCATCCTGCACTTGAGGAAGGTTGACAACTACTTTTGCAGTAATTTTTACCGATTCATCTTTTTTTATATTTAGTTTACTATCATTAGTGCCTGCTTCTAAACCTTTCACTGAAAAATCGATGATATGGGAGCTACCTTCAGAAATATAGGATCGTCCTTTTTTGATCGCATCGACATAACCATCATAACTTAGTTTGCCATCCGGTTTAAAATAGCTCCTTGCCATTCCTACTCGTTCATCAAATATGCATGGAAAATCTGTTTCACCACTCAAGCGGGTAGTAAATCCGCAATTCAATGCATGATACCACATATTCAATTCCCAGGGAGCCGGTGTATCTCCGGCACTAAAAAAATCAACTACATTCTGAGTAACGGTTACTATGTATTCATTGGCTCCGATACCATCCATTTTTGGTATTATATAATTCGGCAATTTATTCGTTGGCTCAATAGGCTCCAAGCCCCAACCGGAATGCGCATATCCTGTAACTGCATTTTGTGATTTAGCCCAGCTAAATACCGGCAAAGTCCAGGATGGCCACTCTTCGACTTTAGAAGTGCCTGGATAATCATCTTCTTTCAATCTTAATAGGACTATATGACCCGCATGTGAAGAGGGAAATCCGGATACCTCTACGTCATTGCGCATAATATTTTTTGAAGTTGAGAGTGGATCATCACTTCCGGTAAAAAAAGTTTTCTGGTGATACCAACTGGGTCCCCAGGCTAATACCGCAGCCACGTTTAAGTCTTCACCAAGTGATTGACGAAACATATCTATTGGTTTCACCCCTTCTTCAGGACTATCAAAATGACTACAACCTGCAGCATGCACATGATGATCTGCGCCATACCATCCAAGTTTGGACATGTTAATCCATCGTTTCAATTGAAAGGAAGTAGTATATTCTTTTACACCGGAAGGCACTACGATCGTACTCTTTTGACTGATATATTCAGGTCCACGGTTGATAGTCACATTGTATTTGCCTGGAGGCAACTGTACGTGTTCACCATCCGACCGATAGATCTGGGGTTGAAAGAAAAAGTCTGGATATTCATCATAGGCTGCTACACGTCGTGCCGGCAATGGATAGATACCCACCAATGTAGCGGGCACTTTATAATCTTTCATCCGCCCTGATCTTAACTCGCGCTGCGCTGCTGTTAATCGCAGACTTCCGTTTGCAATAGTCTGAACACTGTCATCCAGAATGCGTTCAATACCATCTGTAATAAGTAAGGAAGCCATAGTCGGTGTACCATCATCATCTTTAATATTCAGATTAACTTTTACAGAAGGACTACTATTAAAGAGTATATTAATCGTATTGCGAAAGCCTATATCTTGTGTCCCTTGTCCTACATTGAATCCAATTTCTGCTTCACGACGACCCGCATCTTTGCAATAAATTTGTAAAATCGCGTACTCTAGTTTTAACCCGGATAGATTAGGCAACATTGGTCGATTGCGGTAGACTTGTATTTCAAGAAAACGATTGGCCACCTGACCCGGACTAAGTACTTTTTTTTCATCAACACGATGATCATTAGACGGAGCAAAGAACGGAGTGGCTGCATTGGGACTTTCCGCTACCAGCTGCGCTGTGACACCGGCCTCATTGTTTACTTTCACTAAATAACTAACCCAACCATTTTGAATCAATTTTGCGCCAGCCTGTCCTCTCATTACTTTTACTCTTGATTCAGGATTAATATCTATTGTAGCAAGACAATAAGGGTCTAGAATAGTTTGAATAAGCTTAGTTACATCTTGTGTAAGAGGTTCATGTTGAAGGTCCATTAAACGAATTTCATCTTGCTTTGACAAAGAGCTGCCTAAAAAAGATAAGGTTTCTTTTAACCGGATAGCCTGTGCAAGAAGAGGTTGTGGTTCAACTTCCGTTACAATACCCTGGTTAAATACCATCTGGTGTCCATCGTGTTGTCCATACAAGAACACAATTGGATTTGGAATAGTAATTGCGACTAAAAGAATAATATTCTTTATCATGATATCCTTTATTGAATTATAATAATAAAATCTTGCTGAGCTTACAATACCAGCTAAATACAGAATTAATAAAACATGTTGTTTTGAATAAATGATACGGTACAGTCTGTTAGTAAAATTACATCATTATTCAAAGCATTGAAGAAAGTTTAAAGATAGAATGCTTAAGGCAATTACTGGTGTTCAACCTGGAGTGGTTCTTCCATTTTAATAAATAGGTCCGCTTTTTATTTGTCCGTTTCTGACTTATTCCTGTCCCTTTTCCTGCTTTTTGATGAGTCACCTTTACATTGTCAATTATGACAAGCTAACTACTTTAAAAATTAAAATAGGTATGAAAAACAAGAACGTAAAAATTAATGGAAAACGCACACTCACGTTGACTTTGATGATGGTGTTATTATTAGGATCCTGTAAAAAGGAAGAATTTGATCTTTTGCTGACGCATGAGTTTGTAATACAGTCAAAAGCAAACGGAGCATCATACAATATCAAAGTAGGACTGCCTGCCAATTATAACCCCGGGCTAGAAAAATACGCTTCGATCTACGTGTTAGATGGAGAGGAAAACTTCGATTTCGTATCGAACAAATGCAAAGAAATTTCTGACAACCTGGCTGTACAAAATGTAGTAGTAATTAGCATCGGTTATGGAAAAGATAGAAGCATTGATTACACACCTACCGAAGTCAGCACCGTAACAGGTGGCGGCCCTAAGTTTTTAAATTTTATTGAAACTGAATTAATTCCTGTCATAGAAGGTAATGTAAGTGTTGATACTGCCAGAAGCAGCCGGGTAATTCTTGGACATTCCTATGGTGGGTTGCTTGGAGCTTATGCTTTTAGTATTAATAATAAATTATTTGGCAATTACCTTTTGTTAAGCCCTTCTCTTTGGTTTGACAATCTCATTTCATTGCAATATGAAAAAGATAAAAGAAATGAGAATAAAAATCGATCACAATTGATATTTATGGGCATCGGTAAAGAAGAAAATTTTGGAAGAATGCAAGCTCCTTTTGAGGCTTTTTGTCAAATACTTCATGACAACTACCCTCATCTGAAATTGGAAAAAAATAATGAAGAAAACCTTGGTCATGTAGGTTCAAAAAATCCAAACATCGTCAAAGGACTGGAATACTATTTTAAAAACAGGCAAAACTAAGTCACATCAAATTCAAAAAATCGATTAAACCAATAAACATGAAAACAATAAAATATCTCTTCTTTCTGATTTGTCTTTTATCAGGTATAAATGGCTTCACTCAAAAAGAAATTTCCCGACTCATAAAAAATGATTCAAAAATAAGACTTCTGACCGTGGAACCTGGCATTGGAATCCATACTAATTTTGGAACTGATTTACTGTTTACTAACCTGGTACAATGGAACCCAATTAACCACCTTAGTCTTGCCTCGCATACTTCGTTTAACATTAATAATATTACACAACGATCATTTAATGGTATAATAACTAACTACAATTTTTCGATCAATCAAAAATTTGGCATCGGTACGACCTTGTATACTAAAAAACGAGCTCATACTTTTTTATTGATGGTTGGTGCCCGATACACAACCTACAAAGAAACATTGGATGATGAACGATTTGATAAAGTGGGCACTATCATCAAAACGATTAGCCCGGATTATGGATTTATGTATAGTCGAAAAGTCGGCTGGAAAAAATATTTTTATACCTTTCGTTTCTATCTGCCACTTTATCCCTGGCCTATAAAAGGGACTAACATTTTGTATTCAGATGCTAATAGGGATAATATTGCTTTGGAGTTTGGAATTGGAATAAAAATATTATGAATAGTATTTAATCGTTCCACTTTATTTATTTTAATTTTATTCACAACTACATTTAATCAACTACAATGAAGAAAATGGCCTTTATCATACCTCCTACCGTAGAACTGCTTGATCTGGCGGGTCCGGTACAGGTTTTTACCGAAGCTAAATTTTACGGCTACGAACTAGAGATGGAGTTTTATCAATTCGAGGCTACACCGATCAGTACATCAGGTCTTGGATTTGGCAAGCTTGAAAGTTTTAAAGATGCAGTATTAAAAGAGGGTGATTATATATTTGTACCGGGCATGCACCATAATTATGTCAGTAGCATTTCCTTTAAAGCCGAAAGACTTTTTTTTAATTGGCTGAAAGAGTGTTCGGATAATCATATCACGGTTTGCTCGATATGCAACGGGGCTTTTGCTTTGGGTCATGCCGGATTATTAAACAATACAGAGTGTACTACACACTGGCGAAGAGTTAGTGAATTACAATCCCAATTTCCAAAAGCGAAAGTAGTTTCAGACATTCTTTATGTAAAAAGCAACAACGTTTATACAAGTGCCGGCATTAGTGCCGGGATTGACTTAGCGTTGGCTATTCTTGAGGATCTAAAAGGTGCTCTTTTTACTCATAAAGTAGCCAGGGGACTCGTCGTGTATCACAGAAGAAGTGGAAAACATAAACAACAAAGTATATACCTGGACTATAGGAATCATATCAATCCACAAATCCATGAAGTGCAGGATTTCATTATCGACAATCTTTCGAAAGAAAACAGTATTGAAGCACTGGCATTGCAAGTGGGTATGAGTCCAAGAAATCTTAGCAGGGTGTTTAAGGAAAAAACCGGCTCTACGGTTTTGGAATACTTAACCATGCTGAGAGTAGAATATGCCAATACCATGCTGAATAACCCGGATTATACGATTGAGTATATCGCTTCAAAATGCGGATTTAAAACGGCAAGGCAATTGCAGAGGATACTGAAAAAATAAAGGACTATTCATAGATTACAATCTCTTAGTCAAATCATGCTCAGTCTGCCAGCTAACACAATTAATCTTTTACGCTTCGCCCTATCATATTACCAAGTATGACTTTGATGCTTAAGCAATCTAGAACTCTATTTTATATCCAATGATCGGAATTAATGTTGTGGCATAGTTGAATGTATATGTTTGGGAAACCGGGCTATAGGACCGTTTGTAAATATTTTGCCTGTCAATAACATCCTCTACTTCTAACATAAATGTTCCTGTAAAATTTTTATAATTTGTTTTAAAACTAATTTTTATATCCGGCCTCAGGTAAGGCAAAAGCTGATCTTTATTTTTCTTTGTATAATCATAAATCACTCTGCCACCAGCGGAATTTGTAGCAGGTATATCAACAGGAGTATCCCTTAACCCACCACTGTAAAATATCCTGGCATTAATTCCCAGTATTTGTTGTTTTCGTTTTCCAGTAAATAAAAAATCTTTTCCTCCAGTAAAAGAGAAGGAATAATTACGGTTAAATTTTGTATTAAACCACTGGTTCTGGATGGTTGAATAAGTAGCGTTAAATATTGATGTGGTGGCAAGAAAATAAAAATTGTGATGCAAGTAATGTTCCAGCGTTAGCTCTATACCCATATTTTTTCCTTTTCCTTGACTAACCAATGGCTCAGTATAGAAAAAATCTGAAAGGTTAATCAATGAGAATGTATTATCCTCTGTATTGTTTACTGGAATTTTTGACAACTGCTGGTAGTATAATTCAGCTTTAAGACGAAGAAGCGGGCTAAACATCCTGTCGTAACTAAGATCTAAATGGTCAGACGTATAGAAATCAAGATTTTTATTTGGTTGTATAAAATTGCCTGAAGCATCTTTATATTCTGACAGGTAAATGCCGATAGGCAATTGTTGTGTATGATGGCCATAGCCCAAGGCAATAGAATTCTTTTTATCTGTTTGCCATTTTAGAGAAGCCCGGGGTTCAAAAGATTTTTTACTGTTTAGAACAAAATACTGGGAATGCACTCCTGCCATCATAGAAAGCTTTTCAGAGAAAAAATGTTTTACTTGTGCAAATGCTTGTAGGGAATTTGTTGTTCCGTTTGCGTCTAATGTTTTTTCGCTTAAAAATAATTCTGGGTGTCTTTCTTCATTCTTCAAGTTGTAGGAAACATTATTTGCAACAATGCCAGCACGAAGTTGCCATCTGGCAGAAAACCTTTTATTCAATGTGCTACTAACCGTGAGGCCGGTTTGATTGTAGTTTTGATCATTCAGGTTAATGATGTTTCCACTATTCTCAACTAATTCGTCAATGGTTTCATTTTTTACTCCATAACCCGCAATAATCGTTTTAACAAAACCATTGTTCTTAAGTTGTTTGGTATGCGTTATGCCAATGACTCCTTTATTATCTATCCCGATGGTTCCAAATCTTCTGATTCCTGTCGGCAGTGAACTGTTGTCACTAATGCCTCCTAATCCAAAAAAAGTAAAATTTCCTACTTTGTCTGAAGGCAGGGAAATATTAAATGAAAGGTCTTGAAATTTTGTATCGTTTTCCCCTAAATCAATTCCGATTCCTTTGAGTAAGCCCAAGGTGGAATACCGGTAATTAACCAGGTAAGAGCTGCCTTTTAATATATTAATAGGACCTTCTGTAGAAATATCTGCGCCCAATATTCCCAATTGAAAAGTATGTTCTCGCTTCTCATTATTCCCCTTTCTCAGTTTCATGTCAAATATTCCAGAGGTGGCATTACCAAATTCAGCAGGGAAGGCAGCGGTATAAAAATCTGAATTGCCCATCAGTTGCTGACTGATAATGGAGATACCCCCACCGGATGATGCTATGGATGCAAAGTGATTAGGGTTAGGAATTTCTACCCCTTCTAACCGCCATTGAATACCAAAGGGGGAGTTGCCCCGAATTGAAATTAAATTTTCTCCATCTTCACCTGCTGATGTGATACCTGCAAATGACTGCACGGCACGCAATGGGTCATTAAACGAAGCCGCAAACCGCTGCGTCTCATCTACTGAAATTAACCTGGCACCTATATCCGTCATTTTATTTACTGTTCCTGATTTATCTGTTTGCGATTTTACTGTTATTTCTGCAAGTGATGTAATTGACTTTTCCATTTCAATGACCAGTACCACTTCTTTTCCTGAATTTACAGCAATGCTGTTTAATGTTATTTCCTTAAACCCAATAGCGCTTATCTGCAGGCTGTGTCTTCCTACCGGTATATTATCCAGCCGGAATGTTCCATCAGCTAATGTTGTTGAACCAAGGGCTGAAACACCAGTATTCAAAATAACGGTAACTCCTTCAATGGGTAATTGCACACCTGCATCAATTACTTTTCCCCGGATAGTCTGCGTTATTGAAATATTATTTTGAGCATGCAATGTATTGTAGCTAATCATAAAGAATAAGCCACTTGTAATTTTAATCAGAGTTACAGTTGAATGAGATATTATTTTTGCTTTCATAGTTTATTTAAATTATTTTCTATGCTTTAAATTATACTCAGTCTTTCAGCTTTGTGTCATTATCCTTTGACATTTCTAACAATGAATTCATCATCGTCAATAGAAAAAAGTATGAGCTCGGCAGAGTAAGTACTAACCAGGTGTTATTTGTGAGTTAGTGAATGATTCGATTTAAAAAGGATGTTGAATACTATCTAATCCACTCCTAAGTCCTAAAATCTTCGTTTAAAAGCTTGTTATCTTGTTTAACGATTTGAATGCTTGATATTTAGTATCGTTCCTATATAACTCCATTAACGTTTTGTTAAATGTTGATATTCAATGTTTATATTTTGACGATTTAAATCTCTTTCTTTATTCGGCTCGACCCAAACGTTAAGTGGAAAAAACAATTCAGTATTCGGATTGTGTAGAATGATGCCGCAACGCTTACGAAAGTTTCCAATAGTCTGAAAAATACAGATTTTCAAGCGCTACAATAGACCTGTCGGTATATCTTTATGTAGACCGACCAGCCATGGCACCACTCTAAGGTTAAACGTATTGTTCCTATTAAAGTAAGACGCCTCCGGTGAAATCGGAATATAGGGTAAGTATTTTATTAAGGTACAGAAAATGAAGCACTAGACTTTTTTTGCAGTTACCGTTAGATTTGGTTCAGAAACTGTAAGTGACTTAACAATATCATTTTCTATCAGAAAACTAACATTAACTGAAGGAGCACCATTATAAACAAATTTATTTTCATCGATTTTATAAAGTGC
>JBDTUE010000104.1:0-13409 GCA_040007895.1 Saprospiraceae bacterium
AAGTGGGGAAAGTGGAGAAGTGGGGAAAGTGGAGAAGTGGGGAAAGTGGAGAAGTGGAATATTGGAGAAGTGGGGGAAGTGGAGAAGTGGGAAATTGGAGAAGTGGGGAAGTGTTGAAGGTGGAGAAGTGGGGGAAGTGGAGAAGTGTCTGAAAGTCGGGAAAGACCGAAAGTTGGAAAGTCGGGACAGATTTTATTCGGGAATCAAAGTTATCTCAGGTCTTCTACTTTCATTCCCGGGTTTTTCTTTGCATCCCATGTAAAGGAGGAGTCCTCCATCGATTTATTAATTTGAGTTTTAATGAGGATTGAATATTGATCACCGGTTTTAAGATATAAGGTGATGGTCTTATACTGTTTTTTGGCACGATCTATTTCAGCTCTTATTTTAAAGAATTCAGCATTCCGGTCAAGGGGTTTAAATTCAATAATATCGCGAATGACACCATTCTCTTTTGAATCCCCAGCTAAGACATAAGTAAAATCAGGTGAATCATGAATTTGTAAAAGTTGATAGGGAGACATTGGATCATTCCGGATATCAGCGGCATCATTTATTTGAACTTCATTTCTTTTCTTAAGTAAAGTCCAAAGAGTGGCTCCATCCGAGATCATCGTCTGTTCACTTAAATCAAGATTGAACTTCTTGCCTTTTAATTGAGCTGTCCCGCTTTGAATGATAGGGGAGGATTCAGCAGGTGTATATTTAAATTCAAAATTAATCACTACTCCTTTATCGATTTGCAACTGATCTTTTACTTGTTTAAGTATACTTTTGGCTTTTGGATCTGCATCTTTAGAACTGCTATAGGTATTGGGTTTAGTGACTTGTGCAAATAAACCGGTAGCGAGGCATAAAAGAAACAATATCCTGAAGTATCTCATTTGTAGAATAGTAATGTTACATGCAAACGTAAGAATATATCTGGTTGTTCTTAAATCTTGGTTAAATTAGCAAACTAAAATTATTCGTATGCGATCGTTTAAATCATTTATCATCATTTTGTTTCTATCGGTAAGTTTTAAATCCTTCGGACAAGGTCAAATACTTGAAAGCCTGGGCATTCAAAGTAAATTGATTGGTAAGAACATGAAGTATTCCGTTTATTTACCCCAGGGATATACCGGATCAAGCAGAAGTTACCCCGTATTGTATTTGCTCCATGGTTATACAGATAATGAAACGGGTTGGACACAATTCGGAGAAATCGAACATATAGCCAATGAGATGATAGCAGATGGTGATGCTACGCCAATGATCATTGTAATGCCGGATGGAGGAGTGAGTTGGTATATCAATAATTTTGACAAGAGTATGCCTTATGAAGATTATTTTTTCCAGGAGTTCATGCCCTATATTGAATCAACGTATCGTATTAAAAAAGAAAAAAAATTCAGAGCAGTTGCAGGGCTCAGTATGGGTGGTTATGGATCATTTATGTTTGCTATCAAACATCCCGATTTGTTTTCCTATTGCGCCCCTTTGAGTGCTGCATTTTTTGAAGAAAAATCTGCTATTAATACTCCTCAAGCCAGCTATGACCGGACCTTCAGTATCCTATATGGACCCGGGTTGACCGGCGCTGCAAGGATCAATGATACGTACAAAGCAAATGACCCATTTCGTTTTGTCAGCGATACGATGAACACCAAAAAAATTAAAACTGTAAAATTCTATTTGGATTGTGGTGATGATGATTTTTTAAGCCAGGCTAATGCAGCTATGCATATACTTTTGAAAGAGAAAGGGATTCCTCATGAATTTCGCATGCGGGATGGTGTTCACGACTGGACCTATTGGAGATATAGTATTAAAGATGTACTTAAAGTGATTACAAAAGGATTTCACCAATAAAATGGAATGAATTGATCAGCCAGTCAATTTATCGATTTATATGAGGTATATATTTTTTTATTTTTTGACCATTCTCTGTTACAATGGGTCATCTCAATCAAATGCAACAAAGAAGAATATCCTATTTGGCCATACACCAGAACGAGATCTCAAACTTGACATTTATTTGCCAGATGGAAGTACTAACCCTTACCTGATCCTATGGATTCATGGAGGAGCCTGGCACAGCGGTTCGAAAGAAAATCCTCCTTTAGAGCTGCTAAAAAAAGGATATGCACTTGCAAGTATAGATTATAGATTGACCGTCGAAGCAAGATTCCCGGCGCAGGTCTATGATATCAAAGCGGCGGTACGGTACTTAAGGGCTAATGCGGCTACTTATGGGTACCATAGTGATAAAATATTTATCTGGGGTTCCTCGGCAGGAGCACATCTTGCTGCCTTGGCAGGAGTTACTAATGGATATAAAGAGCTTGATGGTAAAATCGGAGATTTTTTATCTACTTCATCAGACCTGCAAGGAATTATCGATTTTTTTGGGCCTACTGATCTGACTACAATATTGAGTCAATCTACGCCTCATGGTATCAGTGTGCGTAGCCCTGCATTAGCATTAATGTTTGGCAAACCGGTAGAACAAATCAAAGAAGAACTTCAGGAAGCAAGTCCCGTATATCATGTGACAGCAGATGATCCACCCTTGTTTATTTGTCATGGAGATCAGGATATTCAGGTACCGGTAAATCAATCCATAGAGCTGTATGGAAAATATAGAGAATTGAATTTACCTGTACAGATTGAATTTGCGTATGGTGCAGGTCATGGAGGTAAACAATACAATGATCCATTGTTGATAGATAAGGTAGATCGGTTTTTGAAAAATATAATAAATAACGGCAAATGAAAATAATGATATCTCTTTTCCTTGGTTTATTTATTTCGTTTGATAGCCTTGCCTTTACCGATGATAGTACATCGGGGATTTTTACATCATTTGATAAAACAAAGATTTATTATGAAACTCACGGCCAGGGTAAACCTGTTTTATTCATCCATGGATTTACTTCTACCGGTGACTCCTGGAAAAAATCTGTTATTTATCACGAACTTTTAAAACAGAATTATAAAATTATTCTAGTGGATCTGAGAGGCAATGGCAAATCTGATAGACCCCATATCGCTGAAGCCTACGCCGGAAATGCAGAAGCGAAAGATCTTATGGGCCTGATGAAACACCTCAAGATTAAATCGTACGAAGCAATGGGATATTCCAGGGGATCTATCATCCTTGCCAGATTATTAGTAAATGATCCTCATCTTACCAAAGCGATCCTTGGAGGTATTGGAATGGATTTTACCAATCCATTTTGGCCAAGAAGGATTCTTTTTTGGCATGCATTAGCCGGCGATACTATAGCGGAGAGTTTGATGCCAATGATCAAAAGAATTGAAGACCAGGGACTCGATCGTACCGCACAATCTTTAATACAAAAGGAACAACCTTCCACCAGCAAAGAATTATTGATGAAAGTGCAGATTCCGGTATTATGTATTAGTGGTGATGAAGATTTTGATAATGGAAATGCAAAAGAGTTAGCTCAATTGTTTTCCAAAGGAGTGTATAAAACGGTGCCGGGCAAACATGGTGGAACGAGTGGTACTCAGGCTTATGCGGATGAGGTGATGAAATTCATTGGCGCCATTGGCGCCCGTACCGGCGACTTAAATCGCTGACCGGCGAATGAATTCGCCGCTACAGGATTTGGTTGAACTCCAATCGTTCTCCGTCGGGTCCAAGGATATGAAAAAACTTAACTCCTTTATCCCAAAAATCAAGTTTTACTGGTTCTTTTTGTACGGGATCAAATCCCGCTTCTTGTAATAAAGTATATGCTAGCTCAATGTCTTTTACATCAAAACAAATATGATCAATATGCCCATCCGACCGGGTTATGATTTCTCTTGCAATAGTAGCCGGTGGCAATTGATAAAATTCCATCACGATACTTCCACGTTGCATCATGATACAAATCCCATCGCCTTCATCATGATTAAATGGTTTACGCATCACTTCTTCAAAACCTAGCAATTCATAAAAGGATTTAGATTCTTCAACGCTTTTCACAGGAATACCAATGTGCTGAATGAAATCAAATGCTAAGGAAACTTTATCAGGCATTGCTATAGATACTTATTGTTTCCAGATTGCTTTTTGTAATGCCACATTAAATTCTAACGGACGTTCAATCATCGGATAATGGCCGGTTGCATGTACGGTATACACTTTCACTCCTTTAGCACAATATTTTACCAATGAATCCATTTGAACGGGATTTACATCACTATTCACAAGACATAGGGTATGCGCAAGCTTACTTTCCATTAATTTTTCTGTACGCGAGATTTCAAACAAAGCCCTTAATATATCTACTGCCAGTTTATGATTCGTAGTCAATATATCTTTCATTACCCGCTGCACGATACTATCCGGTGTGCTGGCCTGGAAAAGATTCGCTTTAGCTTCTTTGATGACGGTCGAATCAAAATCTTTTTCCATGTGATCGAAATAAGCTACAGCTTGTGCATGCTCTGCAGAATCAATAGGGCCTGTTGGACTGTGTAGATTATCTATACCTATAAGTCCGATCATCGACTCAGGAAATAGATTATCAGCTTTGAGAATGATATCACCCGACATGGAATGTCCGATGAGGATTACTTTTTTCAGATGTAACTGACTAATTACTTCATGTATGTCATTGGCATATTGATTAAAGTCCCAATCAGATCTTTCCTTGCTGGATGCTCCGGAACCAGGAAGATCGATGGCAATTACAGTATACTTTTTTGAAAAATAATCAAATTGATTAGACCAGTATTCCTTATTTATGCACCACCCATGAATGAAAAACAAAGTGGTATCTCCGCTGCCTTGTATTTGATATTCTATTTTTGATTTGTCTGCTACTTCTACAAAGCCCTTACGTGTTTCATTAGGCTGCTTACAATGAAGAATACCGAAACATAAAAGAATAATTAAAAATAATTTATTTAATACTGAATGCATAGGATGTGGATTGAGTATACGTCTCTCCGGGCTTCAATATAGTAGATGGGAATTTAGGTTGGTTCGGAGAGTCCGGAAAATGCTGGGTCTCCAGGCAAAACCCTGAATGTTTGATATATTTCCTTCCTTCTTTGGTATCGATGGGACTTCCATTCAGAAAATTACCGGTATAAAACTGTACCCCGGGTTCAGAGGTATACACACTCATTAATCTTCCCGATCCGGCGTGATATACAGATGCAATTAAATCACCTGGATGATTCGCAACAAAATTATGGTCATATCCACCTTTTACATTTGCAATATCCCTTCCTATTTTCTTAGCACTAGTAAAATCCATTGGTCCTCCCTTGACAGAATCAATTTTGCCCAATGGAATTAATTGATCATTGACCGGAGTATATCTACTGCAATTCAACATCAGTTCGTGGTCCAATATGGTACTGTCTGTTCCGGCAGAAAGATTAAAATAGCTATGATTAGATAGGTTAATTGGGGTAGGCGCATCTGTTGTAGCCGCATAATCCAATTTTAGAATATTATCGGAGGTAAGAGTGTAGGTTACTCTCGTAGATAAATTACCCGGAAAACCCTCTTCACCATCGATACTTACATAGGCAAAAGCTACCGAGCTATCCGTAGTGTTGACAGTCTTCCAATTTAATTTTCCAAAGCTTTTAATTCCACCATGTAACGTATTCTCTCCATTGTTTTTGGCGAGGTGATATGTTTTTCCATTCAGTGTAAACATTGCTTTTGCTATTCTATTGGCATATCTTCCTACGGTAGCGCCCATATACGGATTACCTTTTTGCAAATATCCTTCCAGGCTATTAAAACCAAGGACCACGTCACCGGGTTTTCCAGTCCTGTCTGGAACCAATAAGTGCGTCAAACTAGCTCCATAGCTAGAAATGCCTGCTTGCATTCCATTTTTGTTTTTAAGAGTATAATGCATGACATCAGTGGAGTCAAATCGCCCATAAACTATGGAGATCAGTTTTTCATGTGAAGGCATTGGCGCCGATACGGTTACCAGTGGAGTCTGCTGAGGTTTCTCTTTACAGGATGAAAGGGTTACCAGTAAACCCAGAGACATATAGAAACAAGATCGATAGATTTGCATTTTATGATTATTTAGGCCGTGAAGTTATAAAAATTAAGGAGTCACTATATATATCTGCCCCAGATGATGTTGCTGGTGACCCCAATAGTCATCAATCAGAAAAGATAAAGTTTTTAACGAAACAGTTTCATTATCTGTGTCCGTGGTATAGGACAAAGATTCAGTTGGAATAGTTTTTGAAATCCTGTGATAGTGAAAATTAATTAATTTCCATAGGGTCATCAGATCCTGAATATCCATGTGTTGGTAATCAGAAAAATGTACCCATTCATTTTGTTGATAGGTAATTTTTTCATTTTGTTGATTCTGGGTCACGATTAACCTTCGGATATTGGTCATGGCGCTATCAATTAAATGACCTAAAATTTCTTTCCTGGACCATTTGTCGGGTGCGGGTTTTTCTTCCCATTCACGATCTGAAAAAGTTGAAAGAGTTGCTAGATTGTCTTCTATAAATTCCGGAATGGAAGTGGTGATAGTATTTGAATACATGGGAGTAAAATTACGAGTTACGAATGACGAATGGCGAATAAATCGAATGACAAATAAAATACTCATCAATCGTCATTCTACATTCGTAATTCGTAATTCGTCACTCGTAATTCCTCTAGTGTTTTTTCCCTTCCCGGATCTTGAAAACATGTAACACGGCAGGAAATAGTGCATCAATAGTCTCCCTTGTACCTGCCGGAGAACCCGGTGTAGTGATCACCAATGCATTTCCGATAAACCCGGCCACACCACGAGATAACATGGCAGTAGGCATCCTTTGTTGGCCATATTGCCGGGCCGTTTCCACGATACCTTCAATTTCCTGTTCGATCAAAGGTCTCAAAGCTTCCGGTGTAATATCTCTTGAAGATAAACCCGTGCCGCCAACAAATAATATCAGATCATAATCCACGCTATACATCTTGACAAGACTTTGAATCCTATCAAAATCGTCAGGTATCACTTCGAGGGTCTTTACGGATAGCCCAAGTTTTTCGATTTTAGTCTTAGCAATAAGACCAGATACATCCTCCTGGATACCTCTGGAAACACTATCAGAGCAAACAATAATGGCTACCTGGAGATGGGTATGTGATTCATTTGATAGATCAGATTTGCCGCCTTTTTTAGACACGAGTCGGATATTTTTTATTTCCACCCCTTTATCAATGGGTTTGAGCATATCATAGATTGTCAGCGCCACTACAGATGCTCCATGCATGGCTTCTACTTCAACGCCGGTTTTATAGATGGTATGTACTTCTACCAGTATTTGTATTTCAAGTCCATTGATTTCATGGGAGATCTTAGTGAATTCAATGGGAATCGGGTGACAATCCGGTATCATCTCACTGGTCTTTTTTACAGCGAATAGACCTGCTGCTCTGGAAAATTCAAAAATGTCACCTTTTGGAATAGATTTATTATTTATTGCGTCAATCGTTTCCTGTTTTGATACCAGGACTGAAGCAGAAGCAATGGCTTTGCGCAGTGTATTTGTTTTATGTGTGATATCAACCATGGGATTAATGACGAGTTACGAATGACGATTTACAAATGACGGGTACGATTTAAAAAATACAATATAAGCAATTGGGAATTTCTGTATTCGTAAATCGTAAATCGTAATTCTTCAATCCTCATTAATTCCTATTTTCTTTCCAGACATGACTGTGATCCGATAATAATTCTTTACCCCATACGGGCAATTCTTTTTTTATCCGCTCAACGACTTCACGACAAGCTTCAATAGCAGGGGCACGATGAACGGATGATGCAAATACAAATAATGAGATTTCTCCTACAGAGACCAATCCTAGACTATGATATACATGCATGCAGGTAAGTTCATATTTGGCGAAAATAGCCTGCCTGATTTCGTGCATTTTTTCCAGGGCCATTTCTTCATAGGAAGTATATTCAATACCAGTCACCTCTTTATCTTCCTTGAGATCCGCACGTACCTGGCCTAAAAAAATGCTATGACCACCAATATTTTTTTTAGCTGCATGATCGGCAATTTTTTCTCCAATAAAGCCACTTGATATCGCTCCCTGGATAAAGATATTTCTTACTCTATGATCGCTTGACATGTTGGTAATTTAATTTAACCGCCGGCATATGGTGGTAATAGTGCTACGGTATGATGGGAAGTAAGTAGTGTGTTTTCATGAATGATTTCTTTGTCTAAAGCCAATTGATACGGGCTTTCTTTCAAACGCGGAAACATGGTCTTTAAATAATGAAGTACCGTATCTGTATCCTTAAAATCATTTAATTCAATCCTGTTAACCAAGGTATAATCTGTGATTTGGCCAAAGAACAGAACTGAGATTTTTATGGATGACATAACGTGTAAAGTTACGGAAAAAGGATTAGGCGTTTCTTTGCATCAAATTTAATAAGGATTGAAATGGCCATAGAAAAAATGCAAGCAGCTATACTTTAAACAATAATTTTACTGAAGCAACTATCAAAACCGTAGCCAGGATATATCGTAATACTTTTTGATCAAAGCGTCGTGCGCCAAAATAAGCGCCTGTCAATCCACCACAGAATGCAATAATAGTCATCGTCATCATAGAGGTACTGATATCAATTCCTTTTGACATCTGGCCTGCTAATCCGGACACAGAATTAATAAAAATAAATATCGAACAGGCCGCAGCAGTTTGTTTTTGATCAGCCCAATGTAAGATGATTAATACCGGAGATAAAAGTACACCTCCTCCTATACCGATCAATCCGGATAAGAATCCAATGACGCCTCCAATCACTAAGGACAAGGGTATATTTTGATCTTTTAATTCCTCGGTGGTTTTTGTGGTCATAAATAAAAACCGAATCGCAGGAATCAACAATAAAATACCAAGTAATTGTTTGTAAACTTCATCGCCAATTTTCATTCGCCCTCCCAGGAAAGCGAATGGAACAGATGCCAGTAAAAAAGGCCATACCAGTTTTAACCTGAAATGTCCACCCTTATAAAATTGAATAAATGCAACTAATGAAACGAATAGATTAAGGATTAAAGCAGTGGGCTTCATTTCGGAAGGAGCTGTCCCCGCTATAGCCATCAACGCCAGGTAACCGCTCGCCCCACCATGGCCAACACTGGCGTACAAAAACGCCACGATATATAAAAGAATATACAACCACCAGGTAAAATCCATAATTGATCATGCTAAGGTAATACATGTATTTCGACTGATTGCCCCTGGATCAACTCTGTTACTTCTTCAGGAACTACGATAAGACTATTCGTCGTAGCAAATGATTTTAACCGGAATGACTCTTGTGCATCTAAAGGTGTGACCTCCTGACCATCGTACCAGGCTTTAAGAAAATGAGTAAGGCCCGTTGTTTTTTTATAACCGACTGTTATCGGTACTTGCAGGATTCTGATCCCACTTGAAGTACCTGTCATTTTTTTTAATGCAGGCTCGATGTATTCATAGAAGCAGGTTAATGCTGATGCAGGATTGCCGGGTAAACCAAAAACAAATTTTGCTGTATGTTTTTCATACCCATTTGAGGAGGGATCGTAGGTCCCGAAATACATTGGTTTTCCGGGCTTTTGTTTAATCTTATGAAATATAGTTTGAATACCTATGGATTCCGCCGCTTTGGTAACAAAATCAAAATCTCCTACACTTACACCACCGGTGAGCACCAACACATCCGTTTGATGTAAAGCATCCTCCATGGTTTTTTTAAGTACATCGATTTGATCCGGGATATGGTGTATCCTGATATCAGAGATTCCCGCTTGTTTAAAAGCGGCTATCAAAGTATACGAGTTGGAATCATATACCTGTCCATGATGAAGCGGTCGACCTATCGATGAAAGTTCATCTCCTGTCACTAGTATACTTACGGATGGTGTCCTATAAACTTCAATCTCAGCTAATCCCATACTTGCTAAAAACCCTATAGCGGCGGGACCTATTTTGGTTCCTTTCGATAAGGCCAGGTCGCCGGCTTTTATTTCAGATCCTTTATTTCTATAATTAGCTGCTTTAGTCAGCAGAGCATCATGGACATACAATCTTCCTTCTTTAATCTCCGTTTTTTCCTGCATGACTACAGTATCGGCTCCGGGAGGTATCGGTGCGCCGGTAAATATTCGTACTGCTTCACCTTCCTGAATACTATAAGACATATCATCACCGGCTGCAATGATGTGTTTCACCTCAAGACTTTGATGGGTATGTAAACTTTTAAAAGCAAAAGCATAACCATCCATGGACGATTGGGGGAATGGAGGTAGATCCATGGGGGAGTGGATGTCTTTAGATAATGTGTAATTTAATGCTTCAATTATAGGTATATAGATAGCGTCTAATTGAAAAGTGTGATTCAATATGACTTGCTTTGCCTGGTGGATGGATAGCATCTGCAATATAGATTAATTGAAAAGCTGATTCATTAATAAATTTCTAATACTCCAGTATCATTCGCTTTGAACCAGGATTCAATATCATTTAATTTATTCAACAATGTATTAGCTAAATATTGTGTTTGTGAATTCCCAAATCGAAGAAGAATAACTTTTGGAGGGAATCCATTTAAGTTTGATAGATCTTCAAAATCCTCATCAAAAGTTATGATTACGTAATTATTTTTCTTAGCGAATTCCCAAATTAAAAGATCAGAAGTGGGCAATATCAATCCGGATCGCTCTACATGTAAACAATTGGGAATTTGAAGCGTAATTTTTGAAATTATGCGATAAGAAATATTTTCATCAAGAAGAAACTTCACGCTGCGTTTATTATAACTTTAGTATTCTCTCCCCTATTGGCAGAAAAAGAAAGGGCAGCTAAAATATCATCATTTTTTAATGACGGAAAATCTTCAATGATCTCTTCATGACTCATACCACTGGCTAACCATCCCAGTATATCATAGACCGAAATCCTTGTCCCTTTTATGCAAGGTTTGCCAAATCTGATTTCGGAATTCATACTGATGTGATCTTGCCAGTTTTTCATTACCTGATATTTAAAATGTAAAAATACAGATAAACTTTTTTAAGGCTATCTCTAAATACCCTGATTGAGTTTGAAAATGAATTATTTTAAATTTAGACGAGGCGATTTGAAGGAGCATAGCGGGGCAACTCTGTAACTGAAAATCAACGAAGTATAAATTTAAAAGAATCATTTAGTTTTTTAGAAAAAATAACGTTCAAACCAAGAACGGGTTTTTAGAGATAGCCTTAATTATTATTTATCCTTAAGTCTCAAGGCAGGTTTTAAATCTCCCCTGTGACAGGTAATACAATTTACAATAGGCCTTTGCCCCAACCCTTCTATCGTCTTTAGTTTATCATTCACCATAGTTCCAAGGCTGACCATTTCGCGGGCTATGGTTTTTTTGTTGATTTCATCAGAAGCAAAATTGTCTGTATTATGGCAATGGCCACAGCTTACTCCAAGCGCTTTACTCCAGGCTTCCATAGCAAATACAAGGTTTTCAGCAGGAAATCCTCCGAGTGTTTTAAGATTGGTAAAAACTGAATCCACTGCCATTTGTTCTTTGCCTTTAATTGACAATTCGATCATCCGGATGTATTTTAATCTGTCCGATTGTAAGGAATCCGATAAATAAATAGATAATCGTGGCGGATGATATTTGAAGTCCGTTAAAGATAAACTAATGATCGCCATGAATAGAAGTAATAAAAAAAGATACTTTGACATACTCCTGATAACGAAAACTAAATTGCCTATGTGATTTTATTTTTTATTACTATAGTCTGAAAAAAATAATTTATAAAGTCAGATTAACGGAAAGGCAGATCTACATTTGATTATATTCCTTTCAAGGCAATTAGGTAAGCAGGTGATGAATGAGTAATTTCATGCACTGAATTAAAAAACCTTTATGAAAAAACAAAAATCTGATACTCTTGAACGAAGGGATTTTATTAAAAAGACAGGGCTTGGTGTAGCCGGTTTTTTTATCGTACCCAGGCATGTGTTGGGTGGAAAAAAATCCGATGGAACCTTCTATTTAGCTCCCAGTGATATTATTTCACTTGGATTTATAGGAACGGGTAAACAAGGAAGAGGACTTACCACTTCATTTTTAAATACCAAACAAATTCGAATTGCCGCCCTTAGTGAAGTGTACAAAGCAAAAGCGCAACTTACACTCGATAAGATCAAAGAGACGTATTCTAAAAATTCAGACCTCGGTAATGTTCCGGAAATTCCGGTTTACATAGATTTTCGTGAATTATTAATTAGGAAAGATATCGATGCAGTGGTAATCGCTACTCCTGATCATTGGCATGCTGCAGTGGCAGTACGTGCAGCGGCAGCGGGTAAAGATATTTATGGAGAAAAACCATTAGCGCTGACAGTCAAAGAGGGTCGAGCCATGGTAGATGCTACCCGCAAATACAATCGTGTCTTTCAAACGGGCAGTATGCAACGGTCCTGGCCTGAATTCCGACTTGCCGCTGAATTGATTCGCAATGGTTATTTAGGCGATATAAAAAGTATTAAAGTAAATGTTGGCCCCCCACCTGTAAAATATGATCTGGCTGCAGAACCAATCCCGGATGGATTGGAATGGAATCAATGGCTCGGCCCTAATGATCCAGTTGTATTTAATTCAGAACTTGCTCCACCTACTTCTAAAGATGTTTTCCCCAATTGGAGATTGTATAAAGAATTTGGCGGTGGTATGGTGACTGACTGGGGTGCACATATGTTTGATATCGTGCAGTGGGCATTGGATATGGATCATTCAGGGCCTGTAGAAGTAATCCCTCCGGGCAATGAAACAAAATTCCTTACGTATAAATATGCAAACGGAGTCACTATGACGCATGAACCATTTGATTGGAATAATGCAATCCATTTTGTAGGTACTGCCGGTGAAATGAAACTGCAACGACGTAAAATGGAAACTACTCCCGTCGGGCTAAAAGATCAGGTTATCGGAGAAAAAGAAAAACATGTTTACAAAAGTGAAAATCACTATAAAGATTTTTTATCCGCTATGCGTACCAGGACTAAACCGATCTGTGATGTGGAAATAGGTCACCGTACAGCCACGGTTTGTAATATAGGTAATATAGCCTATGAACTTAAGAGACCGCTGAAATGGAATCCCAAAAAAGAAATGTTTAAAGAGGATCTGGAAGCGAATTTACTCTTAGGCAGGAAGATGAATGCAGAATGGGGAATAGTGATATAGGGATCACAGTTACATTTTAGTTGTCTTTTATATAAATCAGAAAGAGGTTTCCAATCCCGCTCTTTCCTATTTGCTTGAGATGATACTAAAGCGTGAGGACTTATTTTAAGTATTGTAACGCTTACCTCTTTGCGCCTCTGCGTCTTTGCGAGAAATTCC
>JBDTUE010000105.1:0-13383 GCA_040007895.1 Saprospiraceae bacterium
GAACCAATGATAACACAATGATGTTTTTCCATATATGAGGGCGCAAAGGTAAGGTTTTTCATGCTTAAACTATTATTGTAAATGACTATAACAACTGAGATAGAATTTCGTCCGTAAAAACTACACGTTGAACGATTTTTTTTTACAATAACTGAAAAAAGTTGTTAGTTAGCGGTATGAACCTGGCAGAATGGTATTCCAAAGGATTTTGGTTGGCTACCTACTCTTTAGTATTGTGGCACAATTCCAGAAACCATGAAGGATGGACAAAATTATTTCAACTTGGACTGGTGCTGGGATTTACCAGCTATGCTATTTCATTCTCTTTTTTGCCCCTTACTGCAGGGACCAAACTCATCATACTATTTAAAGATCTCTTAACTCTTGGAGTTATTTCAAGCATTTTTCATGCTTTGAGGGATTATAAAAAGATCTATTGGCTTGCAATTATACTCTTATATGCATTTTCTAAATTATTCCTGGGCCAATGGCAAAAGTCGTTTCTCCAGCAATCTTCTACTTCTTTTCAAAGCCAACCGGAAAATGAATGGGAAATCCTTATTCAACTGGACAATCACCAGGACAAATCTGCTATTCAACCTGTCCTTGATAAGTATCATTTGATTGCAGAGTCTTCATTTGAATTGAATGAGACTGACGCGACTGATCTTGACAATTATTACTCGATTGAAATACCTGAAAACATTGAGGATCAAATTACAGATATTAAAACTGAATTAAGTCTTTGTAAACATGTAATCTGGATAGAAGACAACGAAGTAATCAATATAGATCCTCTTGAGAATAATGAAGTCAGTGACAACAAAACCCCATTCAAATCGCTGACAAATGATCCGTATACCACTCAACAATGGAGTATAGAATCCCTTGGATGGAATCAGGTTATGAATTTATTTAAAGAAGGACTACTCAAACCAAAGAAAAGAGCTAAAATATTTATTCTCGATACGGGAGTGGATGGCAATCATGAAGATCTTAAAGGTAATTACGAATCTTTCAATAAAGGATCTGATGCAGACGACATGGGTCATGGGACTCATGTAGCCGGAATAGCCGGGGCTGTTACCAATAATGCTTTGGGGATCTCATCTGTAAATCCTGGTCCTGAGTTCATCAGTGTAAGTAGTATCAAGGTATTAGGAAAATTTGGAGCTGGGACCCAAAGAGATATTATTAATGCCATACTTAAAGCAGCGGATGCCGGAGCAGATGTCATCAATATGTCATTGGGGGGCAGAAGCCTTGACTCCAGGCAAAAAGCATACAATGAGGCTGTAGAGTATGCCAATAAAAAAGGGACTATCATAGTCGTCGCTGCAGGAAATGATAACACAGATGCCAGAAATTATGCTCCAGCCAATGCGAAAGGAGTCATCACTGTAAGTGCAATCAATGAGGAGATGAATAAGGCTCCTTTTTCAAACTTTGTCAATGACATACAATACAAAATCGCTGCTCCGGGTACTAATATCTACAGTTGTACACCGAATAATCAATATGCGGCTTTTAATGGTACCAGTATGGCTGCGCCTTTCGTTACCGGACTAGTCGCTCTGATGAAAAGCATAAAGCCAGAACTGAATACCAGGGAAATTTATGACATACTTTCAACCAGTGGATCTGAAAGTAAAAACCCTGACCAAACCGGAAAGGTTATTCATGCTGGAAGAGCCATTGAACAATTGGTTCAAGCATCAAAGGATGACCTCAGGTAGATTCTAAACTTTCAATAATCCACCGGGTACTTGCGGACTTATCTTTTAATTCAAATACCTGAATATTGGCTTGGGTATAATACGGCATTCTTTCATCCAGTTTTTTAATAATGAATTGTTTTAATGCCATTGGTTCAAAGTCGCGAATCAAAGGCCGGTGTGCCTGTTCAGATTTTAATCTGTCAAACAAACTATCCGGTGAACAGTGTAGAAATATCACCTCACCAATAGACTTCATCCAATCCATATTATCAAAAAAACAAGGAGTGCCACCACCGCAAGCAACTACGATATGTTGAAAGGATTGTAATTCGTGCAAAGAATTTTTTTCAATAATTCTGAATCCATTCTCTCCATGTTTCGCAAAAAGTTCTGAAATAGAATTTTGATGACTGGATTCAATGAAGGTATCCAGATCAATAAAAGTATATTTAAGTTCTTGTGCCAACAACTTGCCGATAGTAGATTTACCACTACCCATAAAACCAATAAGAAATAGGTGTGAAGTCATTTGGATTACAATAATAATAATTCCTCCATACACCTTAATAAAGGATCTTCAATAAATTTAAAAATAGGAAGTTATTCTGATATTCTCCGTTAAAAAAAGTAGTATATGCCCCTGGTTTTCAAAGGAAAAGATAAAAGTTTTCGTCAGTTATGAGGGCTTACCAATCCCTTCGTTCAAAACGCAAGAAGATAAATCCAGAGCACTTTAAGGCTGAATTTACGGAAGCATTCTTATTTTTACAGTTTTAAACTTATTTATAACATGATTCAACTCATAATTTTACAAGCAGCCTCCGGTGGTGGAGGAATTTTAAATCTACTGATGTTTCCACTCCTTTTGGTCATCATGTATTTCTTTTTTATCCGTCCTCAACAAAAGCGCCAAAAAGATCAGTCCAAATTTCAGACTGAAATAAAAAAAGGTGATGAAATAGTTACCCTGAGTGGTATCATAGGTCGTGTAAATAAAATTGATAGTGATATCGTCTCCTTACAGATTGATACCAAATCTTATATCAATGTTGTACGAAGTGCTATTTCAAAAGATATGACAGAGTCCTACAGAAAAGGAACTCCGGCTAAAATGGAAGGATAGAAGATTCTCTCTCGCTATCCTATCTTAAGATGGATACATTACCTTTTTTACTGAAAGTCTTTCCGTCTATACAAAGTGCAGTCAGGTAATAACCGTATGCATCGGGGTCGAGTAATTTACCTTTAAATGTACCATCCCAGCCTACTGACTGATTAGTAGTTTCGAATACTTTTTCTCCCCATCGATCATAAATGATCAGGGACATCCTGTCTACGATATTACTTCGAAGATATAGGACATCGTTTTTGCCATCCCCATTCGGTGAAAAAGCATTTGGCAGAAAAACAAAGGGTTCTGCACATTCCGGGATAGTAACGGTAATCGTAACACTAAATGTCCTCGCACAGCCTTCCGGATTAGTGGCAGTCAGCGTATATGTAGTCGTTTTTTTAGGAGTAGCTTTTGGATTAGGTGTATTAGGATTATCCAATCCATCTACCGGTAACCATCTATAGGTATAACCCGCTAAATTCGTAGATGTGATCTGAGCCGATTGACCTATAATTATAGTTGTAGGGTTGATGGAAGCAGTGATATTACCATATTGGCTTACATTAATTTCAACGGAGTCTGTTGCACTACAACCTTGTTTATTCGAAACGCGTACTGTAAATGTAGTTTTAGTAGTTGGTTTGACCGTAGGGCTTGCAGTATTAGCACCACTCAAAATCAAATTGGCCGGAGTCCATACATAAGTAAGTTCCTGACCTGGATTTGATCCTACCACCTGTAGTTTCATAGAATCTCCGGAACATAACAAACCAGAACCTGCCTGAGCATCAATATTAATTTTTGCCGGATCTACAGAGACGGAGTCTGTCTTCTTACAGCCGTTTTCATCCGTTCCAATAACTTTATAAATCGTTTTTTGCAGCGGACTGACGGTCACGGTGTCATTGCCACTTAGTTTGGTACCATTTGGTTCAAACCATTCAAATGTTACTTTTGAATTGTTAGAACTGACTCTCAATTTAAATGAAGTAGCCGTACAACTTATAGTGTCTCTAAAGGCAGGTGTTACAGTAAACGCAGGAGGTACTTTTACTTTAATTTGTTTTGTTTGAGTACAATTTCCTCTTTGAATATCCGTGATTTTTACTGAATACGTAGTAGTTTGGTTGACCGTCGCGGTTGGATTGGCAAGATTTACATTGTCAAGTCCGGATGAAGGAGACCATTCAAATTTAAATCTTGGATCTCCTGTTGGATTGAGGGCTACTGGAATACCTGCACATACAGTAATACTATCTTTAATTTTAGCCGCTTCATTGATTACCGGAATATTGACTTTGATTGATTTACTAGAAAAACAATTCTGAAATCTTATATCTGTAACGGTAACAGTGAATACTGTAGGTTTTGTAATCGTAGCGGAAGGATTAAATTTAGTAGAATCATCCAACACATTGCCTGGAGACCATTTGTATTTTAGATTCGGATCAGCTTTGCCAGTAGGATTTAAATTAATCGATACTCCGATACATGCATCCAGGGAATCAGGTATAGCATCTATTGCATTTTTAGCAGGTAATATGACAACCACTTTATCCGTAGCGGTACAGCTATCAGCGGGATTGGTAATTGTCACATTATATACTGAATTCTTAGTCACTGTTGCAGTAGGGTTAGGGCTATTAGGGTTATCTAAACCTTCAGCAGGTGTCCATTGATATTTAAGTGCAGTATTTGCTTTCGGATTTAGAGCTATAGGTTGACCTGAACAGGCAACAATAGTGTCTGGAATATTTTTTACCTGGTCTACTAGTGGAGTTCGTACTACGACTGTAAGCGAACCTAATCCAATACCTGTATTGATATCAAAAAAATCTGCGATAAAAGTTCGTGCAGAATCCACAATAAAGACCGGATTGGGGCTATTCAAATCACTTAGTTTATTTGTTGGTCGCCATATATAAGTATAAGCAGGGTTCACATTACGGTTGATGTTAATAGATCTACCTACACAAGCATTGATGGTATCTGTCAGATTAAGACAATTGAAATCACCGATATTAAAGGTTTTGCTAAGTGACGGGGCACATCCGGCTTTGGTAGTCAGGGTCACCGTATACTTACCCGATTTGACATAAGTATGGACCGGTTCTTTTTCAACAGAGGATGTTCCATCTCCAAAATCCCAAACATATGAAGTGAGTGAATCACTCTGGTTCTTGACTGTTATCTTCAGTGAACCACAGGCATTAATAAATGAATATGCTAATTTGGGTTTAGGTTTTGAAACAATAAAAATGGAGTCTCTGTTCACGCATCCCTTGTTGTCATCAATACTTACATAAATATATTTTGATTGATCAACCTGAGAAAGAATTTTAGGTTCCGCAGAGTTACCACCACTGACTATGATTTGATTTGCATCCCAGGTGAATTTATATCTAGCTTTCACGATATCAGAAAGGAGAAATTTAATATTGGCAGTATCTCCTGTACAAACCTGAACAGTATCTGCATAGGCCTTAATTAATTCTGCTCCAGGTGTAAGTACTTTGATCGTAATTTTTCCTAAACCGATCCCGGTGTTTACGTCTGAAATATCTGCTATAAACGTTCTGGCACTATCCACTTTAAAAGATGGATTTGGGATGCTGAGATCATTTAACTTATTTGTTGGCCTCCATTGATAGGAATAAGCCGGATTTGCTTTGGGGTTTATCATTAAGATAGATCCAATACACCCGATAATGGAATCTGTCAGGTCAAAACAAACAATGTCACCAATATTAAAGGTTTTGCTCAAGGATGGAGCACAACCTGTTGTCGTCGACAACGTCACGGTATATTTTCCAGCTTTGGCGTATGTATGAGCAGGCTCCCTCTCGGTAGATGCTGAACCATCCCCAAAATTCCACAAATAATCTGTCAGCGAATCGCTGGTGTTTTTGACTTTAATCAATAATGATCCGCAAGCATTAGCGAATGTAAAGGCCAATTTTGGTTTAGCTTTAAAAATGATCAGAATCGAATCTCTGCTGGTACATCCTTGTTTATTATCTACCGTAACGAAGATGTATCCTGATTGAGCAATGGAAGAAAAAACAATAGGCTCTGCCGTGTTTTTACCACCTACAATCAATGGACTCACGTCCCAAGTGTAATTGTACTTGCCTTTAATCGTATCCTGTAAAATAAATTTTATTGGCACAGAATCTCCGATACACGCCACAACCTGATCTTTATGAAACTCAGGTTGAATAAAAGAGGTAATAAATGTCTTACTTATGTTGACGATACACCCTTCACCTTCCTGTGAAATTTCCAGCTTGATGGTGGCTAAAACACCAATGGGGACAGTAAACGTTGGTGCTTTTTCAATTGAAGTAATAGTTTGATTATTATATTGAACGGTCCAGGTGTATTTGGATCCTGCCTCTACACCGGTACTAAGGTCAATCATAGAAATTTTTAATAATCCATTAATACAATCACCGGTTTTAGTAGCAAATAAAGGGACTGTCGTCTTACTTAACTTTAATCTTATTGTTTGGAAGGCTGTATCAAAACAGCTACTATCCCTTGTAATGACGAGAGCAACTCTATACGTACCTGTATCTGTATATTTATAGGTTGGCGAAATTTCTGTACTGGTCGCATTTGGATTTCTACCATAATCAAAGAACCATTTTACATATTTTGGATTAAGGCTTTCCTGTTTAAAATTGATCGTAAGGTTATCACACTGGAGTTTGGGGGCAACTATTTTTGCATCCACCAAATTAGAGCAATCGAGGACTTTTACTTCAAAGTCCCTATAGACAGTACTTAATAAAATACCATTCCTATATTCTTCCACTTCTACACCTAATAAAAATTGACCCAGGTTTCCCGGAACTGCAAACAATTCGCCTGTTTTCGAATCAATTCTAAATGGATCTCCGCCCACCATATCTGTTTCACTATAAGGAGCCTTCCAGCTAATTTTTTTAAGATCCGGTGCATTGGGTGGTTGAGGTTTAGGGAATCCTTTGGTGGCGCCCAGGAATGGTGTCCATAATTTATATACCAATGAATCCCCATCATCATCAATGGCACTATGATCGAATTTAAAAGGTAATCCGGCACAAATAAAGATCGGTGACCATTGTTTAAACCTGGGTGTACTATTACAAAGCAACATTGCTTGTTCATTGAGATGGATTATCCAGGAAGCTCCTGTAAGCAATGGTTCCTGGATATTCTGAATAATACCATTCCGGCAACATCGCTGATATTCGATGATATATCCTCCGGGTCTGAACGGCAAAGTAATGATGCCTTTGTAAGTGGTCTCATGAATACATACACTAGTAGTTCCATTAACAGCACATATATCTTCCCTTATTTCATCGAGGGTATCATTAAACCTAAGCGGTAAAATTAATTGACCATTTGTTCCTACCGCGCGTACGATGACTCCATTTTGATCAAATATGCCTATGGAAGCTGGATCATCGAAGAATGCCTCCGGATCTCCATTAAAACAATCCCTTCGCATAGTGACACTGATTTCATATTTTTCACCGCCAAGACATTTATAGGTAACAGTTCCTCCTACGATATGCGTGGCATGAGTTTGTGCCAGGGAGGTTATCAAAAACATGATAGTTATTGCTATCCTGGATATTCTTGAATTTATTATGGAATAAAATTTGTTCATGTGGCCTCCTATTTATTTCGTTTAACTTCTACGATTTCAACTCTCCGTTCTTGCGAAGCATCCAGGCTGAAGACAGACAATCGTTGATTATTAATAGCATCGGGAACTTTCTTTGGAGCGGTTAATTCTCCAAATGATTTTTCGGAAATGGTCAGTTGATTGCTGGTAAGGTATTGACCCAAAATTCCGTTTCCATATTTCAGAAATTCATTTTTCACGCTAAATATTCTTCGCTGACCAAGGATCAGGTTATATTTTTCGCTCGCCCTCGGGCTGGCATATCCTTTAAGAAATATTTCAAACTTATCACCTCGTTCCATCAGGCTTAATAATATATCAAGGAAATTTCCTAAATCATTATTGCCTTTGGATAACCGGTCATTAAAAAATGCCTCATAAGCCTGATCCGAGATTGGTATCTCTTCTTGTTTCAATTTGCTGGCCCATTGGTCTTTGAATTCTTCTTTTCTCGCATAATAAGGAGGATAGGTCTCGCTATACCATTTATCCGTCCTTGCTTTATAAGATTTATTGTCCGGTTGATCATTATCAAAAAACAAAATCAACGGAAGGAAGGAGTAAATATCACCGATATCGAGGTACATCTTTTCTGTGATTTCATTCGCTTTGGTATTAAGCGTATTGATTATAGTTGTAGCCGGCTGGTAACCCTTTTTGTTTGCAATCACCCTGTATTGATGACCACGAATCAACGGAAAATGAAAGTCATTTCCATTTGCATTGGTCTTCGCTACAATCGTGCTATCTGTCAGATCTATAAGAGTGACTTCTGTACCCTGTAATGGATTTTGAGTCTTTTTATCAAACGTCAGTACATTCAAAGCAATCTTATCCGTTTCGAGGTATACTTTCTTTTCAATATTCTGAGATCTGGTGACACCGTAGGTTGACACATTCACACTATCCGGTTTATAACCATCTTTGGATGCGATAATTTTGTAATCCGTATTCCTGTCTAACGGAAAATGAAAATCATTGGAATCTCTTATGGTAAGGACTTTATCAGGAGCAAGCGGTACCGTAAGGTTTTTCAATCTAACAGTAGCTCCTAAAAGATCTTCCAGGGTATTTTTATCAAATGTTTTTACGATAAGTTTTATATCCACCGGTACGATATCTACATTATATATGTCATAACAACATGCTTCCTGTAATGCATCGAGATATAATGAGCCTAACCGGTTAGATGACATCAGACCACTTTTGCCATCCGGGGACAGCGTAAAATAAATATCGTTATAACTGGAATTTATTGGCGTACCCAGATGCTCTGCTTCCTGCCACTTGCCTTCTCTCCATACCGATTTGTATACATCAAATCCGCCCATTCCAATTCTACCGTCTGTACTGAAATACAATTCATATCCTGCTTTTTGAAAAAATGGAGTTATATCGTTTTCTGCTGTATTGATCGCAGTAAGGTTTTGAGGGGTACCAAATGTAGAATCTGAAGTAATCTCAGCATACCAAATATCCAATTTCCCTTTACCGCCGCTGCGATCGGATACCCAATACAGTATTTCTTTTCCTGTTTTAGCATCATATCCTACATTAGGTTCCGTAGCAGTAAAACCACGGACATTGATTGTATCCGGTAGCCTTATAGCATCGCTAAAACTACCCGTGCTGTAATCTCTGTAGTACAGATCACATCGTATATCTGAAGCATTGATATTTTCACACATCGTAAAATACATCCTGTTGTTAAATGTATTGATCGCGGTATGTGCAGTATGAATCATGGGGTTGTTGATCGAAGCAAGACCTTCGTTGGCAACACCATGAACTGACATCAATAAATTTGAAAATGTTTTTTTAGGGAATGATTTATCACCAGGTTGTTCAAATCGGAGTGATGAATAAATAATACTATCCCCTATTCGGATGCCACCGAATTCTGAAAAAGTGGTATTAATATCGTCGCCGAGCCTGGTTACTTTAATACCTTCCATAGATTGGTCTATCTGTGTAGAAGCCCAGTCACAGGCCTTTATTTCTTTTTCTGCTTTTTGTGTAATGTATGCATCTTCGTTTTTGTTTTCTGTCAGATACATATTAAAAATTCCCTTCGCATCCTGGTATTTACCCTGGTGCTGTTTCATGGAAGCGAGGTAGAACTTATCTGTTGCATATTTATCCTTTTTATCCAGGTCCACTACTTTCTGGTAAAATGCTTCTGCTACTTTATATGAATTCAGATTTCTCGCTGCTTCGGCCGCTGCATGAATCCGATCTATCCGGGTACTATCAAATTCAAGAGCATTAATGTTATAAACAAGAGATGAGTAAAAATCTTTTTCAGCAAAAGCGTCATCTGCCGCTTTTATATAAGCTTTCAAGGTCTGACTCACCATACTGACGATGGCCAGGTGAAAGAAAAGGATTGATAAAAATATTTTATTGAGCTTCATACATTTCTCTGATTGAAATTAAAAGATCGGACATGCTTTGAATTGACTCAAAGGTTTTACATGAGTAATGATATAAATCAATGAGAACTCAGGGCCACCTTTTCTGTCCGTTACGGTATGAAATGCTGAAGTATTGACATCATAACTTATACCCACCTGGAGTTCATTTATATACAAATGGAAAGCCGGACCTATGGCATCTTTCAACCGATACATACCATATACGCCTAAAGCATAATTTTTACCTTTCTTCTGGCTTAAATAAAATTTAGGGCCTGCACCAATCACAAATTCATTGTATGGTTTTTGAAACTGGTAGATCCCGTGAATCAACAGATCAAGGCCATTCGTAAGTTTGGTTTGTACTAAAGCGTTCGCCACCATCCTTACCGGTAATTTCACTGACTTGTCGTCCGAATAAAATGGATTCCGTGGATTGTTGACATGAAAAGCAGCGAGCCCAAAATCTGCTTTAGATCTTGAAGATTTCTGAATCCTGTAGTTAATTCCCGCAGATAAATCGGGAACAAATAAAGATTTACGATCAAAAGATTCCGTAATGTTTTTGGTGGGGATAAACTGAACTCCATCCCATTGCTCATCAAAAGTAAGATCATCAAGAGAAAATGCCCTTCTCGAAAATCCAAGTTGTGCGCCAAAAGTGAGAAAACTGTTGGCGGTCACAGGCATGCTGTAAGAACCGTTTAATCCAAGTGTAGCTAAATTGAGTTTTGAGTCTCCTGCCTGGTCATAGTTAAATACCAAACCTGCTCCAAAAAAATCTTTCCGGGAAGCTTTCCTGTATATCTTCATGTCATAAGCACCGGTAACCGTAGTATATGGAATTGGCAAAGAGCGCCATTGATTTCTATAATTCACCGCCATTCTAACATCCCCATTAAAAATCCCTGTTAGACCAGGATTGATGTTGACATGGGCGTTATAAAACTGAGTATAGTGAAGATCCTGACCGTTCAAAATATTGAACGTTAAAATCAATGCAGAAATCGTCACCGTCTTGAAATAACTTCTTAATGGAACTCCCCTCATGACATATTAAATTATAGTATAATATTTAAAAAATTGATTAACAATTATATCGATAATATCAATCACTTTTTGATTATCAATTAATTAGATATCCAAAAACCGTGCTAAAAAATACATTTACTGTCAAAGGGAGAAAATTAAATTCAAATATGGGATATGCCAATCTTAACGGATCCTTAAAGTTTTATAGTACTTTAATGATTGTTAAATTTTAATCAATAGAGATCTGAGTAGTCATAAAAAAGAGTTCTATGAGATCGTCACAGAATTCTGAAAATCAATGATATAAAAATCAATTTATAAAGTCCTGGCAAAAATATCAATACCCATATAGCCTTTTACCTGCCGCTTCATACTTATCGCCAGCTATCCAGTGAGGAGCTGATTTTTTATTTGCAATATTAATAGTGGCTAGCGTGAATGCCTTACTGAAGCGAAGTAAATATCGGTAATTTAAACTCTCAGGATTATCTATCGCCTGATGATAATATTTAGCGATTTCTGCATTAAAAGAGGTAAATCCTGCTCCAATAGTGGGTGCCGGAATTCCCAATTTGGCAAAATTAACATTGTCAGACCGATCAAATAATCCTTGTTCGGGTGCAGGATCGGCAAAGGTTTTTAATCCGAAGGCCACGCATCCTGCATTGATTTCGTCTGCTGCCCCTACCCTGTTTAACCCAATGATCGATGCAATAGAAGTATCTGAATAACCGGCTCCGTCTGTATTAAAATCAAAAATCACTTTATTCCATGGTATTACTGGATGATCTGAAAGATATTTGGAGCCCAATAGCCCCATTTCTTCTCCATTAACTAATGCGATCAGTATCGATCTATCTGCAGGATTCTTAACCAATACTCTTGAAGCCGCAAGAAGACTGACTACACCCCACGCATTGTCCCTTGCTCCATTCCAAATAGAATCGTTACCGGTATGTGCACCGGCATTGACACCTACATGATCAAAATGTGCTGTAAGCATCACATATTGATTTTTAAGGTCTTTATTCTTACCCGGAATCACTCCAAGTACATTTACAGCATCGACATTTTTGGTTTGACCACCTGAGGTTGAAAGCTCCACCTGATATAAACCGCCTCGTTTAAAAATCAAACCCTCTCCGGAAGTATTTATCCAGCTATAAAATAAAGAGGATGGTGTAACGACTTCACTAACTATCTCAAGTCTTTCTTTACTAAAATAATTTTTAAAAAAGTTCCAGCTAAAGGACAATCCATAAAGTTCTACCAGTCCAATTGCTCCTCTTGATTTTGCGAACGCTCTCTTTTTGACCATGGATGCAAATACCTCGAGTGGTGTTCCACCCTGAGGCAAACCTCCCTGAACAATTACAAATTTTCCATTTACATCAAGGCCTTGATAATCATCTCGTCCAGTCAACGTATCTATCCAGCCATAGTCTGCGAAGACAGCGTCGTTTTGAAGATTATTTGCAGGTCCACCATCCAGGATGACCATATTACTTGATATATCAAAAGTGACGTCGTTAATTCTTAATTTACCATCACGAGCCGGAATATATTTGACAAAAGGAATTGTTTGGAAAAAATCAGTTTGTCCTGGCACCGGCTTTACTCCAGCTTGTCTGAGTTGTTCTGCAATATACATAGCCGCAACCTGGTTGCCGGGTTGACCGGTCTTTCGGCCCATCAAGTCATCAGAGGCTAAAAACATCATATCCTTGTACACCTGTTCGTGTGTAATTAGTTTATGAATTGATTTAATGATTTTCTGACCATAGATCAAAGACCAGAAACAGGAAATAAATAACAAAGTAAATACCAGCAGATATGGTTTAGTCTTCATCGTATAGTTAGATTTGCATCAAAATTAAATAATTAGAATGGATAAAGAGCGACTATTAGGTATAGGCAGCAGAGTAAAACATCCGGCTTTTGGCGAAGGGGTGATCATCCGACTGCATGCTGTAGCTTATGATGTTTGTTTTCTTCATTATGGGATACGACCTGTAGGTAAAGAATATACTTCCTGGGAAATAATAGACAAAATCCCAACAGAAGAATCTATCACGTATAATGAAGCAGAAAAATCATTAGTACGTATCTTAAAACAATGGTCTGATATTTCTTCTGTCACTGAACTTGCAGATAAATGGGATAAAGGGATGATGACTCTACAGCCTTCTGATACAAGCCTGAAAGCAAAAGAAATTCCTATTGAAGGATTTTTTCACAAAATAGTAATGGTAAGAGACCGGTTAAGGGTGCTCGAGCAAAAAATAAATGCACATACTAAATTGACAGATGCTGATAAAATTGAAATGCAACAGTACATAACCCGTATCTATGGGAGTCTGACTACGTTCAATATTTTCTTTAAATTTAAAGAGGATAATTTTGTTGGTGAAAAATCAGAATCGTGAA
>JBDTUE010000106.1:0-13288 GCA_040007895.1 Saprospiraceae bacterium
GCGAAATTTGTGGATCATCGGACATGCCTAAATTTTAAGTCCAAGAATTACACGAAAGGTCACGAATTGAATATTTATAATTCGTGCTAATTTGCGAAATTCGTGGATAATAGCTATCCATGCCCCGCGAAATCCAGGTTAAATCAATTTTAAATAAAACTAAAAAGAGGGACTCCTGGTTTTTGGACGACTACACACTGAACATGTACAGCAGTTGTTCCTTTAATTGTCTTTACTGTTATATCCGTGGAAGTAAATACGGTACTAATCTTGAAACCAGTTTGTCAGCAAAAACGATGGGACCAGATGGATCCTCCCTGGAATTATTGGACAAACAATTATTTAACCGGGCAAAGAAAAATCAATTTGGAATTATAGTTCTTTCTTCTGCTACTGACCCCTACCTCCAGATGGAAAAGAGATATGAACTGACCCGGGATGCATTAAAATTGATTGCTCAATATAAATTTCCCGTTCATATTATCACCAAATCAGATTTGATTCGAAGAGACTTTGATTTATTACATGAGATCGACCGCACAGCGCGGTTACCAGAAGACTTAAATTTATCCTTGCGCAGAGGGGTTATTATTTCATTTTCATTTTCAACATTATTCAATGAAGTTGGAGAAATATTTGAACCGGGAGCGACTCCTCCGAGCCAGCGATTGGAAATATTACGCGAAACAATAGAGGAAGGGTTTCTATCCGGTGTGAGCTTAATGCCATTGATACCTTACATCACTGATACGACAGAAAATCTGCATTTATTTTTTTCTACGTTCAAAACGAATAGAGTTCATTATGTTTTGCCTGCGTCGATTACATTATTCGGAACTGGCCCTGCGGATAGTATGACCTTGATGATGAACGCAATTAAAAAACATTATCCTCGCCTGGAAGGAAATTATTTAAAATTGTTTAAAGACGGGCCTCAAATGCCATTGTATTACCAGGCGGCTTTTAAAAAGAAAATCGTGGAATTGGGCGCTGAATATCAATTAGAATTGGGAGTTTTGTCCGCAGCAAAAAAAATGCCAGATCTTGATTAATTTCAGATAACCAATTAAAAAGCATGAAAACTACGGAGTGATTTGTCCAAATTTCATTTCCTGGTTCGTCTGGTATTAGACAGGATCAATATACCATGTTGGGATTATCCATCGTTATCATTAACCAAACAATCGATACCGGCCTATTAATTTTAAATACATGGGCTGATACGTATTAAAGTAAATAGATAGTCAAAATTAAAGATGCTTAACTTAACAGCTTCAAATAAGAAATCTAACACCATTACTAAAATTTACAAAAGTGCGGAGTCAGCACTTTAATCACTGACAGATAACAAATGAAAAAATTTATCGTAATTTATCATGCAACCCCGGAAGCGGTTAAACAAATGGCTGCAGCTACTCCCAAACAACAGGCAAAATCAATGGAAGGCTGGATGAAGTGGGCACAAAAATCTGGTGATCAACTCGTAGAAATGGGCGCCCCACTTATGAATGGCATATCCATTTCACCAGATGGGACCAGTAAAAAAAGCAGAAAGAATGTCACAGGATATTCTATCGTTCAAGCTGAAACCCTGGATAAAGCAAAAAAATTGTTTAAAGGGCATACACATTTGAAATCAAATGAGCAATGTACCATCGAAGTACATGAAATAATGCCTGTACCTGGCATGTAAAAATATACCGTACAATTTAAACGGAAGGGTAAAGAATTGCATTGATTTATTCTGTGTAGTAAGCAATGCTGTTCTTACCCTTTTTTTATTAAATGAAACTGGTAAGTGATTGAGAAAAAGTTATTTCTTAATTAGCGGTTAGTCAACCTCATAATTATTTGTAGTAGGTTTCAGTAGAAATACCTGTAAAGCAATGGCTATTAGTACAAAAGCAGCCAGGAACGAAAAGCCCGACCCTAATTTTCCAGCATCTGTTGTTTTACCTAAAACATTTGTAATGATAGCACCAGCAAAGATGCCCGTCATGTTCATAAGTCCGTATGCCGTCGCCCTGTACCGTGAAGAAACAAACTGACATATAATCGGCATATTATTGGCGTCAAACATTCCAAATCCAAACCCAAAACAAAAAGCAGAGCCAATACTATACATAAAGTTTTGACCGATACCAATCAAGATCAAAGCAGGTATCGTCAATCCTAATCCTATAGCCGCGGTATAAACCCGGCCTTTCAAATTGATTTGAGACCAGCGATCAGCAATAAAACCTCCAGTAATCACTCCCAGCAAAGATGAACCAGCTGTCGTAATCGTAGACCATGGTCCGGCGATGGTCATATCGATTTTCAGATTTTGAGCAAATAAAGTTGGTAACCAATTTTTAACTGCCCACCCTGGCAAACTGGGAATAGTAAAACAAAACAAGATGATCCAAAACGAAAAATTGGTCATAAGTAATGAAACGCCTTGTAACAAAGAGGAGGAATTAATTTTTATTTTTTTATCATCATTAGGCAAAACAAAACGGTGTCCTTTTAAAAAAACAATTAATACAATTGAATAAAGTATGCCGAAAATTCCTAAAAATTTAAATGCTCCTTGCCATGAAATCGAATCAGCTATCGTGGCGCCAAAGCCACCAAGCGCGAGACCCGTATACTGTCCTGTCATATGAAGACCAACAGCCAGGGACCTGGTTTTAGAATCATGTAAGTCAGCTATAAGAGAAAGTGCAGCCGGGATATAAAACGCTTCGCTAAATCCCATCAGGCCTCTTAAGAAATACAATTGACTAAAGTGGGTAGCGTGACCCATCAGGAATGTTACTAAAGACCACATAAATAAACTACCTACGATCAACCACTTTTTATTTACACGATCAGCCACTAAACCAGATAAAGGACTCAGCGCTCCATAAATCCATAAAAATATAGCCATTAGATATCCAAAATTGGCGGCCGATTGTAGTTCTATGATATCCACCTGCATGGATGATTTCATAGTCGCCAGCATTTGACGATCTAGATAGTTTAATAAGGCTACAACCCATAGTAGACCAATAGCTGTCCAGGGATATCTTTTTGAGTTAAACATGTATTGATCCCTCCAATCTCAGTGATTATATTTTTTAAATAGATACAATTAAAGAATTAAATGGCCATTCACTTACTTCAAATCACCTCTTTTCAATAATCCCACTGCATAATCACATGCTCTGGCTGTCAATGCCATATATGTCAGGGATGGATTCTGACAAGCAGTAGATGCCATACAGGCCCCATCAGTAATAAATACATTCGGCGCATCATGACATTGATTGAATTTATTAAGCATGGATGTTTTAGGATCAGTTCCCATTCGCGCAGTGCCCATTTCGTGAATCGTATTGCCCGGGATCGCGGGATCATCATATTCATTGACCCATTCAGGTGAAGCACTGGCAAGCATTTCTTTTGCAGCAGATTTCATATCGATCCGCATGTTGATTTCATTGGAGCCATATTCCATATCAATATTTAATAAGGGCATGTCCCATTTATCTTTTTTCTCTTTATCGAGTGTGACCTTGTTTTTATATTCCGGAAGACATTCTCCATAAGCACCCATATCTACAAACCATGCACCGGGAGCAGATAAACTATCTTTCCATTCTGCACCCAAACCAGGTTGATTGTATCCTCGGGTCCAGTCACCTCGGGATACATATACTTCATAAGCAAAGCCCCGTTTATAATTCCGGTCATTAGATTTTAAATTTTGAAATCGGGGAACATATACAGAAGTTGGCCGCTGACCTGAATAATATTGATTATCAAAATCTTTGAAACCTCCTGCACGTGCACCAGCTCCTGAATAATGATCCATCAAATAATGTCCCAATACGCCGCTGGTATTGGCAAAACCATCAGGAAATGTATCTGAAGTAGAATGTAATAAGATCTGGGTTGTAGCTAACGCAGATGCATTTAAAAAAATTACGGGAGCAAAATATTCAAAGCTCTCCATAGTCTCAGCATCTATCACTCTTACTCCGGTAGCTTTCTGCTGAGCTTCATCCCATATAATACTATGCACAATGGAAAATGGGCGCAAGGTTAGATTGCCCGTTTTATAAGCAGCCGGTAATGTAGATGAATTACTGCTGAAATAAGCACCAAATGGACATCCTCTATGGCAAAGATTACGGGACATACATTTACCACGGCCATTATGTGGTTGAGTCAACACAGCAGCCCGGCTTTGAATAAGATTTCTTTCTTTAAAGGTCGATTCGATACTTTTTTTTAAATGTTTTTCAACTGCATTCATTTCAAAAGGAGGAATGAATTGCCCGTCGGGAAGTTGAGGAAGTCCTTCATTTTGTCCGCTGACTCCAATGAACTGTTCTACATAATCATACCATGGCGCAATATCTTTATAGCGAATGGGCCAATCTATTCCTACACCTTCTTTGATATTGGCTTCAAAATCCAAATCACTCCACCGGAAAGTATGCCTGGACCATAACAAGGATCTGCCTCCTACATGATATCCTCTATTCCATTGAAAAGGATTGATCTGCTCATAAGGATGTTCAAGATCATTGACAAAAAAATGTTTATTGTCCTGACCAAAATGATACGTTTTACTTTGTATAGGATAGTTTTTCAGATCCTCTTGTGTAGGGAGGTTGTGATTGGGTAATTCCCACGGATGAAGATTAGCTGTTGGATAATCTTTGACATGTTTTACATCCCGACCCCGCTCCAGCAATAAAGTCTTAAGTCCTTTTTCTGTTAGTTCTTTGGCAGCCCATCCACCGGACATACCCGAACCGACTACTATAGCATCATATAAATTCATTTTTTATATTTCTTAGTTTACTTAAGTGTTCTAGTTTCCTAAGTGTTTAAAGTGGTTTAAGTGTCCTAAGTGATCTTAGTGGTTCAAATTACCAGTAAATCAAAAATGTTTTAGCCAATGCCTTATCTCCTTTTTTATATGGAACGTTCGCTTTATAATCTCCCGGTACCTGGACATAATTCAGCGCCTTGGTCATTCCTTGCTGAGAGGTAAAATAACCGATAAGACTTAATTTTTTAAAAATCCGGTACCATATATAATCCGGTTCATCCTTGAAAGCAGCTTCATCTGCGAGTTTTAACATGATTAATTTTTCTTCTTTATTCAAGTTGGCAAAATTCCTCCGCCCCTGATCATTTAATTGGATCAATCCATTTTTAATTCTAAACCGGTCCATTGGATTTAAACTGGATCCTGTCACCATATCCAGAAAATAAGGTACACGTGCTTCCAATGCACCTGGTGTCTTAGTTTTGGGTATCATGATATCAATCACATGCTCTACGATTTCGAATTCATCCGGAGTAAAAAAACTGAGTTGCGGAGCAGTAGATTTTTGCTGACAGGATGATATAAATTCAGTAAGGATTAATGGAAAACTGCTTTTGAGTGTTAGTACACAAGCACTTTTAATGACATCCCTGCGCAGCATCGTTTATTGATCAAATATAAGTGATTAACGATTAAAGGCATAAGCAGTATATACTTATCGTATTGATAACCATACCTGTTTTTTCACGATATTTAGGTTTTTACGATCATGAAAAAACATCAATTATTTACAATCCTGTTGTTAGTCTTTTGCAGTGCAAGAGGATTTATGCAGGTCCATTCATTAACCACAGAACTCCGTCCGCTATATGATTTAAGTCTGCTTCCCGTTTATCCGGAGCATTCGACAAGTGCACAGGTATCTTCGTATGATATCACCGGTGGCAATGATGATGGCTTTAGTGGTAAATATTCCTTTATCAGAAGGAATGAAGATAGTACTCTGGTCATCTTCGATGTCAAAGGTGCAGGAGTCATTAATAGAATGTGGACACCCACACCCTCTGAAGATACCTTAGACTTCTATATTGATACAGAAACAAAACCTTCCTTTTCCATAAAATACCTGGATTTATTTTCAGGTAAAAGATATCCTTTCGTGTCTCCGTTATGTGGTAATCAGTTGGGTGGTTATTATTGTTATTTGCCCATTCCTTTTTCTAAAAATTGTAAGATCGTCTATCGGGGAAAAAAGACACAGTTTCATCAGATTCAATACCGGTTGTATAGTTCATCTGTTGAAGTAAAACAATTTTCATTGGATTTGAATCCGGAAGAAAAACAAGCTTTACATACTATTGAAACCTTATGGAATAAAAAAACAAAAAACTATGTTGATTTTTATTCAAAAAATCCTTTAATCATTGAGAAGAAAGTGCAGCTGGCTCCGAATGCTAGTTATACTTTAATAAATCTAAAGAAAGGAGGAAGAATACTGGGTATAGAAATAGAACCTGCCAATGTATTTGAAGGAATTTATAAACAAATCAGTTTAAAAATCACCTGGGATGGTGAAAAAACCCCTGCGGTTAATTGTCCTGTGGCTGATTTTTTTGGTTATGCTTTTGGCAAAACATCCATGCAAAGCCTGATGATGGGTACACAAGAAAATAAAAATTACTGTTATCTGCCCATGCCCTACGATACCTCAGCTACCATCGAGTTTTTTTATACTCCAGCTCCCGGAACCACCAACCCGATCATTACATTCAAAGCCCGTGTATTATATAGCAATGAAAAGAAAAGGAATAATGAAGGCAAATTTTATACTCAATGGAACAAAGTACTGCAATCGGAACCAGGAAAACCTCATGTATTAGCTGACCTCCGCGGCAAGGGGCATTATATCGGTACAATCCTTCAAGCCCAGGGCCTTCAGCCGGGCATGACTTATTTTTTTGAAGGTGATGATTCTACTGTAATTGATGGATCTATGCGATTACATGGTACAGGATCAGAAGACTATTTTAACGGTGGTTGGTATGCATTGATGGATCGATGGGATGGACGAATGAGCTTGCCATTGCATGGAGCTTTGGATTATTCTCTTCCATTCTGCCGTACTGGCGGTTACCGATTTTATCCGGGAGATAAACTATCTTTTGAAAAAAGTTTTTATCACAGTATTGAACATGGACCTACAGGCAATATGATACCGGCAGAATATACTTCGCTGGGATTATATTATTGCAGTGTTCCACCCGCGTCCAGTTTGAATCCAACCTCTGCTTTGACCAAAGTATACTTACCGGACACAATGATCATCTATCCCCAGCTGATGGATTATAATATAGCCGGCAATGTTGATATAAAGACAAGTTGGAAATATGGAACAGGAGGTGAAAGTTATCTTTTTACACCGGGTAATGAGTCCGCCATCAGGATTTCATTAAAAGATATTCCTAAAGGTCATTATGCATTATACGTTGATATCAACAAATCATCAACAGGTTGTAATTTTTCTATTTGGCAGAGGCAGACGATGATCTCGGATTGGTTTTCGACGAAGAGTGATCATGAAGAAAGAATAAAAGATCTATTTATAAAAGACATTCATTTGAGTGATTTTGAAAATACGATTTCTATTCGATTCAAAACAGGTGATGAAAAAAACAGCCTCCTTCTGCATAGAATCAAAATGATAAAAATTTGATTTTTTCCATGGGTGAACAACAGTCATTACCCCGACTCGGATTAGACTAAAAGGTCTTTACCCGACTATGTTTAGTCGGTTCTTCGCTGTTTTAAATTGGTAAAATCGCATAAAGAATTTGCGGAAAAAAAAGTAAGGCGAATAATTAAGCAAATTATGTTTAAGTTTTACCTACTGAATATGGACTTAAACCTATCTTAATTAGTAACCACCCTTTACCTGTTCTGTCTAATATCCTTACCTTCGCCGCCGATGAATCGAGAGCTTTTTATTTACGACAGTCTGTCCAGGGACCATGTTTTATTTCACCCACTCCATGCAGACAAGGTAGGATTATATGTATGCGGACCGACTGTTTATAGTGACGTACATCTTGGCAATTGCCGGACTTTTATCAGTTTTGATATTATATACAGGTATCTTATGCAATTGGGATATAAAGTACGTTATGTCCGCAACATCACCGATGTAGGTCACCTCGAAGGAGACGCCGATGAAGGTGAGGATAAAGTTTCTAAAAAAGCAAGACTCGAAAGCCTCGAGCCTATGGAGGTGGTTCAGCGGTATATGAATGGTTTCCATAAGATGATGGATATATTCAATGTATTACCACCCAGTATCGAACCCAGGGCAACAGGCCATATCATTGAGCAAATAGAAATGGTCAAAACAATCCTTGAGAATGGATATGCTTATGTACGCAATGGATCGGTATACTTTAATACTCAAAAATTGTTGCAAAACCCCGATGATGCCATAGGTCATGATGCATATGGTAAACTATCCGGAAAAGTGATGGATGATCTCTTCAATGAATCCCGTACGCTTAAAAAACAAGACGAAAAAGATCATCCTTCTGATTTTGCAATCTGGATTAAAGCGGATGAACGGCATCTGATGCATTGGCCATCACCCTGGTCTGAAGGATTCCCCGGCTGGCATCTTGAATGTTCTGCGATGAGTACTAAATATCTGGGTGAACGGTTTGATATCCATGGTGGAGGATATGATCTGAAGTTTCCACATCATGAAAATGAGATAGCTCAAAACGTTGGTTGTTTTGGACATGGCCCCGCTAAGTATTGGTTGCATGCCAATATGCTTTTACTTAATGGAAAGAAAATGAGTAAAAGCGATGGCAATACCATATCACCGGAACAGTTATTTACAGGGCAAAGTACATTCATTACTAAAGCATATGCGCCGATGGTGATACGGTTTTTTATTCTACAAACACATTACCGAAGTACACTCGATCTTACCGATGAAGCGCTGCAGGGAGCAGAAAAAGGATTCAAAAGATTAATGGAGGCTACACGCAATGTACAGTCTTTACAAACTAAAGAAAGTTCGATAAGTCAGGAAATCAATGATGAATTGAATAAAATCATGGATTCTTTATATGACGAAATGAGTGATGATTTTAATAGTCCCAAAGTCCTTGCCGTATTGTTTGACCTGGTGACCCGTATCAATTCTTTTAAAGATGGACACACCAATATCGATCAGCTTTCTCAAGCCACTTTAAACCGGTTGAAAAAAGAAATGTCAGAATGGGTCATTCAGATCCTCGGATTAAGGGATGATGAACCCGGCCAGGGATCTGACAAATTGGATGGTGTGATGCAATTGATCATTGATCTTCGTGCCCAGGCAAGAGGCAAAAAAGATTTTGCGGTATCGGACCTTGTCCGTGATAGATTGGGTAAATTAAAAATCCTGCTTAAGGATAATAAGGAAGGAACTCAATGGACTAATGAATAAAAAAAAAGTGAATTCCCTTATCATGAAGAATAAAGTACTCCGGCAAACATTCATTTTACTTATACCTATACTTAGTTTATTTATCTATTCCTGTAAAAATGAAAATAAAAAGCCTGTTACCTCCAATGAAACTCCGTCCGTAAGATTGAATGTGCCGGCGATCGTGAAAGATTCTGCATATGCTTATGTAAAAGCACAAGTTGATTTTGGTCCGCGGGTACCTGGTACTACTGCACATACATTGTGCGGTGACTGGATCATTGCGAAAAGCAAATCTTTTGGAGCCGAAGTTATCGAACAGCCGTTTGATGGACAGACATATACCGGTATAAAATTTAAAGCAAGAAACATTATTGCTTCCTATCAACCTGCGATCAAAAAACGCATTTTGCTTGCTGCTCATTGGGATAGCCGCTTTGAATCCGATTCTGATCCCGATAAAACAAAAAAGAAAAATCCTGTCATGGGCGCGGATGATGGAGCCAGCGGTGTAGGCATCCTTCTTGAAATAGCACGACAATTAAAACTAAACCCGATGACAAATCTCGGAATAGATTTATTATTTCTCGATGCGGAAGACCAGGGTAGTGAAGGTGGCACCGGTGACGATGATTGGTGTCTTGGTGCCCAGTATTGGTCAAAGAACAAACATGTATCCGGGTACCAGGCTAAATATGGAATTCTTTTAGACATGGTTGGCGCACGCAGTCCGAGATATACGAAAGATGGTACGTCTTTAAATTTTGCTCCGGATCTCTTAGATAAAGTGTGGACATTAGCTCAGCGCATGGGATACGGTAATTATTTTGTAAACGATCATTCATCCGCTATTACAGATGATCATTTATACATCAACAAACTTGCAGGCATACAGATGATCGATATGATCAATCGCCCTACGAATGAAAAATTTCCTGCACATCATCATACCACTCAGGATGTGCTCTCGGTGATTGATGCCGATGCATTAAAGGCGACGGGGCAGGTGGTGTTGGCTGTGATTTATAGAGAAGCAAATGGAGAGTTTTGAAGATAGAAATGAATTAAAGCATAAGCACTCTCTTAACATTCAGAGGCATCATAGTCCATAAATCTTTAATTCCCTCATAGTCCACGGTACCTCAAAATCAAACGGCTGCCCCCTTCGTTGACCATGTATTATAGATTCTGATTTGGTCAGGGTAATTCTTAAAAACTTTGCCCGGATCGGTTCGAAACTAATTGTTATTGGGGTGCCTCTTTTTCCTACTCCATGATTAATTACTTGTTTCCATTCTTTTCCATCTAGGGATACTTCCAGATTATATTCCTTAGGATAGGTTTGGATAGGTGGATTGGTATCCCTGAAGCCCCTGTTGATCACTAATGATTTAAATTGTATTTCAATAAGTTTATCAATAGATTGAGGCAACTCCACCATATACCACATTCCTTCTTGTTGAGTTACTCCGCTGGTCCAACCTTCAAATGTAAGGGCTCCTTTGGGTGACGCTGTACTTCCTTTTCGGATTTCACCGGTGTGACTGGCGGTCATCTTCCAGCCTTCAATGGTTAATGGCTTTGGAATAGATGACCACAGGGAATCAAATTTATATAATTTGGTTTGATGAAGTGAAGCCTGTCGAACTTTTGCAACGTACTCGGGTGTCACCGGCGATGACTCATTCTCAAAGTTAGAACGGATAAAAGATGCCACAGAAGCAATCCATTCGTCATTGTTTTTTCCCATTGGAGCCATCATGATTCCCGTATACGATTCTTTATGAAGATCTCCGATCACACCATGCAATAATGTTTTGATGACATAATCCGGATGTGATTGAACCCTGGCAGATGCTATGAATGAAGGTGCTAAGAATTTATCAGGTCCGGCTGGTGTACCATTGCCCAATTGTCCATGACACGTAGCACAAAGACTGCTGAATATTTTTGCGCCCTTCTCTACTAAAGCCTTTTCTTCTTTATTGAAATTAGGATTACTTCGTCCGAAGAAAGAATTCACCAACCGTGGTTCCAATACCTGCTTCCCTACGAGTTGTACACCATCAGAAGTATCCCGTTTCAAAATGTTTTTTACAACATCAATGGTCCCGGGTATTTTTAATAATCTACCTGTCATCATGGCCCGCATTTTTACTATTGTATCGCGGTCCGACATCCTATCCAGGTACAATTTATCAAACGTTTTATCTCCTGCTTTATATAGGGATTCGCTCACCCACATAGCCATCGCACGCATACGTGGATTTTCATCCTTCATTAGTTCTTTGACTAAAGCCGATGGTAAAGTGCCTAATCCTTCCAATACCCAGAGTGCATGAAACTTAGTTTCAATTTTTTTGCTGGTATGAATGAGTTGAATTAATGCTTGCGTAACGGTTGTATCTTTTCGTTGTACCAATATTTGCTGAGCCATATCACGCCACCAGCCATTAGGATGTTCCAGGTGGACCAATAATTCTGCAGAAGATTGGTCATACATGTGAGGTTGGACTTTATCGCGTTCCATACTTGTGTGAGTAAGTCTCCATATTCTGCCAAGGCTTACTACTTTATCCAATTGATATTGCTCAATCTTTGCACGCAAGTACGAACCTACCGGGGTCCACTCTCCTTCTTGTATAATACCATGATACATATCCACGATATACATAGTACCATCCGGTGCTGTAGCCATATCTACCGGCCTAAACAATGGATCCGTAGACCGTATAAATTCTGATTTCTGATCCTGGTATACATTATACAGTGTAGTTAAGCCTTCATGCACTACCGGATTTACTTGTCTTACAATACGAGCTACAGGTTCTCCATAAAAATATTGGCCCACTAAATCTTTAGGCAATCGATGACCTCTGAAAATATCATTTCCTGACGCTCCAGTGACCCGATTAAGTGTTCCTTCAGGCATTCGTACATTCCCCATGCCTCCCTGCATATCAGCAACTAATACCGGTGCACCCCAGGGCACATCAAAGCCTGCAGCAAAATTGGTGTCCTTCGGCACGATATAATCACCATAGTGCACTGGAAACTGAAAATAAGATGGAAGTCCATTGGAGCCACCCTGGAACCAAAGTTTTCCATCATCATCGTGTGTAATACCCCATTGAGCTCCATTGGAAGCTGTTGATTCCCGGATTACTCCATGAGCTGTCTCGCGGACACGAAATGGATTGACTGTACTATACAACCAGTTATCCATACCCCAGTATAAAAATGCTTGCTGATGTTCTACATTTCCTGCCCGGCCAAAATTATCTGTGAAAAATTCCTTTTTATCTGCTTTACCATCACCATTGGTATCAGTATACTTATATACGTTATCAGCATTGGATTCCATAGTGAGAATACTATTGGGTCCGACAGGCAATACAAACCTGGGAAACACCAGGCTATCTACAAACAATCCACCTTTTTCATAGACTCCATCATTATCGACATCTTCCCATCTTGAAATACCACTAACCGGTTCGAGAGTTCCTTTAGAGTCAGCGTTCAGCATATAGGATCTTAGTTCCAACACATACATTCGTCCATTGCCATCAAAGGTGATTGCCGCGGGTTGTTGAATTTTTGGCTCTGTCAATACCGCTTCGAGTTTATAACCGGGAGGTAGCAGGAATTTTTCCATTTCATTTTTTACAGGCAGTGGTTTAACCGGTGCTTTGGGTTCCAGGTCGATACCCTTCCAATAGGGAGTTGCCGTATCAGCGCCTTCCGGTAGTTTTATTACTGGCCAGTTTGCTGCTTCATCCTTCGTTTGTTTACAGGAAGAGAATGTAATGACACCTAATAAAACAAATAAGATCGAGGTATAAAATGTATGTATGAATTTCATGAAAGTAGAGCTATGATTTGATAAAGATATATTGAAGAGGTTAAGGTAAGATTCTTTGCGGGAGATGAGGGAATGTGGTAGTGGATATGTAAATTTTTTTATTTGAAAAATTTTGAAGGCCGTTTATTATTGCTCAGACCTGCATTGTTTTTCAGTTGTCATT
>JBDTUE010000107.1:0-13282 GCA_040007895.1 Saprospiraceae bacterium
CGAGTTGAATAGATTACATTTGTTATTGTTCCAAGTCTCTTAAATCAGCTCCAATGAATCTTTTTGCAAAAATTACATTTTTGATCTTGCTGGCATCACTTACTTATGCTCAGCAAAGTGATTCATATCCGGATAGTTTACAAAAAGCACTAAATGGGACATCGAACGATACTGTCCGAATGGAGATTTGTAGCGACCTGGGATCCTATTACCTTCTTGCGAATCACGATAGTTCTCTTCTTTATCTTGAAGAGGCATTACCTATTGCAGTCCGGTTGCATCTAAAACTGAACGAAGCTTCTATATTGAATACTATGGGACTTGTCCTGATGTATAATGAAAAGTTCTCAAACTCACTGGAATCTTTTTTAAAGGCGATGAATATTGCAAAGGATCCCGGTAGTGAAAAAATTACATGGCATCTGTCACCGGATGTAAGTCCTACAAGTGCCAGGTTATCCGAGTTAAGTACCAGCTATGATTTTATCGGGCTACTAAATGCATTCACCGGAAATTGGATAGACAACATAAAAAATCAATTGAAAAACTATCGTGAAGCTGAAAAATATGCAATCACTGCCCACGATACTGGAAAGATCTCATTGATAAATCTCCACATGGGCATTGCTTATATGAATGCAGGAAAATTAGATTCCGCACTTATTCTGGAAAAAAAAGCACTGTCCATGTTTTCAGAACAAAAAGATCAGAGGAACATTGGCGTTGCAATGAAATATTTGGGAGATATCTATGTAAAAATGGGAGATTTCGAATCTGCCCGTTATACAATTTTGCAAGCAACAGAACTTCTGAAAAAGACGAATGATTATGCACACCTGGGAATGGCTTATAACGCACTTAGCAGGACATACATGGTTATCCACAAACCCGATTCCGCGTTGTATTATGCCAGAGTGAGTTTAAATATTTTTGAAAAACTAAAAGAATCAGTTGGAAAAAGGGAAGCATATAATTTGCTTGCATCTCATTTTGATCAACTGCATAAGACAGATAGTGCTTCGGTCTATTTGAGGCTGGAAAAATCATTGAGCGATAGCCTTATCGAACAAGAAAGAAAAAATCTACTTGCATTTGAGGACGTAGTTATGGGTGAAGAAATAAGGCTGGAGAAACTGGAAAAAGAAAAAATTGAAACCCGCGAAAAGGAAAGAAAATATGCATTGGTATCAGGCATCGCTGTTTTTATGGGAATATTCTTTTTGCTGTACAGAAATAACCTGAACAGAAAAAAAGCTAATTCGATTTTACAACAGCGAAATGAAAAAATTGAGAACACATTAAATCAATTAAAATCTACCCAGACCCAGCTCATCCAATCCGAAAAAATGGCAAGCCTTGGCGTACTCACTGCAGGTATTGCTCATGAAATTCAAAACCCGTTAAACTTCGTGAATAACTTTTCTGAAGTGAATACTGAATTGATTGAGGAACTTAGAGGTGAACGATTAAAGGTCAAAGGCGAAAGGAATGATATTTTTGAAGAAGAGATATTAAAGGATATCAGTCAGAACTTAGAAAAAATAAATCATCACGGCAAACGTGCCGATTCTATTGTAAAAGGAATGTTACAGCATTCAAGAAGCAATGGTGGCGTAAAAGAACCAACGGATATTAACGCTTTATGTGATGAATACTTGCGATTGAGCTTTCACGGTTTTAGGGCCAAGGATAAAACTTTCAATGCAACGATGAAGACAGAGTTTGATGAAATGATTGGGAACATCAATATCGTTCCACTTGAAATTGGCAGAGCAATTTTGAATTTATTAAACAATGCTTTTTACGCCGTTAACGAAAGGAATGTTGAAGCGGCGAAGCGTAAAACTGGAGAAGTGTATGCGCCAACGGTTACAGTAATCACAAAAAAGACAGGGGATAAAATTTTAATCAGTGTAAAAGATAATGGCAGTGGTATTCCAGATAATATAAAAGACAAAATTTTCCAGCCCTTTTTTACCACGAAGCCATCTGGCCAGGGAACCGGACTAGGATTGAGTTTGGCTTATGATATCATTAAAGCACACGGTGGGACACTTACAGTAAATTCTAATTATTGTCCACCTGGAAGTATTATTCAACTAAATGATAGTACAGTAGGATCAACTTTTCAAATTTTGTTACCTGTACAATGAAGGTATTAAAGACAAAATATTTTTCCGAAGGGATGCCTATGGCAAAGCCCTTCTTCAACACTAAGCCAATTGGGCAAGGAACGGGTTTGAGTTTGACTTATGGTTTCATTAAAGCTCACGGTGTTAGTATTAATATAAATAGTAGTATTGAAAGATCAACTTTTCAAATTTTGTTACCCATACAATGAAAGCATCAAAGGCAATGCATAATACATACCTCATTTCGATCGGTTCATCCCCTTCCGAACCAGCACTGGCAGGCGAGGAATGATGCTTTTAAAATGATATTACCTGAAAAATGATTGACGAAATAAAAAAGGCCACTTGACAAAAATTATTTAACTATTCCATTACCATATAACGAACTGAATATTGATCTATGAAAAATAAATTAGCGATCGTAGTATTACTTTTTGCACTGCAAGCAGGCAAGGCACAAGATAAATACGCGGATAGTTTAAATATCTTACTCAATTCACAAACTAATAACAGCGATAAAATTGCCACCTTAAGTCTTTTGACGACATACTATATTAATATTTATCCTGATTCCGCTATAACCAAAGCTGATGAAATAATAAATCTAGCGAGAAAGGCAAATAATCCAGTTGAAGAATCACTTGGGTACTATTACAAAGGTTTTGCATTTGATCATCTTGCCAATTATACGAATGCGTTGCAAGCAGCTTTGAAATGCCTCGAAATTGCCGAATCCATACCTGCCGGTCAATTTTTAATTAAAGCAAAGGCTTATGAATTACTTGGTCACCTTTATGGCATTACAGGGGATTCAAAGCAATCGCTCATTTTTTACCAAAAAAGTATAGAATTTATTAATCAGCACGGAGGTCCGCGCGAAGAATTCTATACCTTATATGGAAGATTGGCGAATAGGTTGATGTCTACACAACCAGATTCAGCTATCCATTTTGCAAAATTCAGTTATCAATACGCAATGACTATTCCGAAAAAACAAAGATCTGTGTATCCATATCTCGTCTTATCTAATGTTTATAATTCTATTGGTAAAATTGATTCAGCAAAAAAATATATTTTAGATGGAATTATAATTTCAAGAGAAAATAATTCCATCTTTTATCTTACTGTATTTCAAAATAATTATTCAAAATATTTACTTAGTGAGGGAAAAATTGATTCGAGTATTAATTATGCCAGGCAAAGTCTTTATTTGGCGCAAAAATATAAGTACAAGTTATTTGAAATCAATGCTGCTCAAAGCCTTTTCAGGGCTTATGAAAACAAAAATACCGATAGCGCCTTCAAATACATGAAACAGATGGTTTTGATAAAAGATGAGGTGTTTAGCCAGCAGAATGGCCAACAATTTCAATTAATTTCTTCTGATGAACAATTGAGAAAAAGAGATTTAGAAGATCAGAAGAAACAATTTATCGGAAAAGTCAAATTATATGCTTTGCTTGGTATTCTTTCTATTTTTCTTTTATTGGCTTTTATTTTATATCGGCACAATATTCAAAAGCAAAAAGCGTACGATCTGCTTCAGGGACAAAAGCAGGAAACAGACAATCAAAAGCAAAAAGTTGAGTCCGCATTAGAAGAATTAAAAGCTACACAAATCCAACTCTTTCAATTTGAAAAAATGGCCTCTCTTGGAGAACTTACCGCTGGCATTGCCCATGAAATACAAAACCCTTTAAATTTTGTGAATAATTTTTCAGAAATCAATGCTGAATTATTAGATGAATTAAAAGAAGAATTGACCATAGGCAATAAGCAACAGGCAATTGAGATTGTAAAAAATATTAAACAAAATTCTGAAAAAATAAATCATCATGGCAAACGTGCTGATGGCATCGTAAAGGGCATGCTGCAACATAGCCAAAGCACTCAAGGAATAAAAGAGCCAACCAATATCAATAAACTGGCTGATGAATATTTACGATTAGCTTATCATGGTTTGAAAGCAAAAGACAAAACTTTCAACTCAACAATGAAAACAGATTTTGATGAAACAATCGGAAATATCAATATCATTCCGCAGGACATTGGAAGAGTTATTTTGAATTTATTAAACAATGCTTTTTATACAGTGAATGAAAGGAATGTCGAAGTGCTGAAACATAAAAGCGGTGAAGTGTATGTGCCAACTGTTTCAGTAAGTACAAAAAAGACAGGGGATAAAATTTCAATTAGTGTAAAAGACAATGGTAATGGTATCCCGGATAATATAAAAGATAAGATATTACAGCCATTTTTTACCACTAAGCCATCTGGACAGGGAACGGGTTTAGGCTTAAGTTTGGCTTATGACACTATTAAAGCTCACGGAGGTATTATTAATATAAATAGTAGTAAAGAAGGATCAACTTTTCAAATTTTGTTACCTATGCAATGAAGGTATTAAGACAAAATATTTTCCATAAGGGACGCCTACGGCAAAGCCTTTTTTTATCACCACCAACTGGACAGGGAACTGGTTTAGGCTTGAGTTTGGCTTATCATATTATTAAAGCTCACGGTGGACACTTACAGTAAATTCTAATTATCGTGAACCGGGAGACATAGCTGTTGAGAAGAAAAAACACGAGGGAAGCGAGTTTATTATTCAATTGCCAGTACGGTAATATTCCCAGCCGATTGAATGTGCTTAGACATCGTCGTTCATAGAAGAGATCAACTCTTACAAATGATATTAAGCATCAGTATTGCAGTTTTGCAATGTTAAAATATTATAGATGGCATCATTTTATCGTAGAAGAAATTTATTTTCTAACAAATCCGGTATCTTCATTCACCTTAAATCAAGTTTATATGAAAAATGAAAATCCTGAAAATATTGATTCATTCAAAGCAGAACATCAAGACCAACATACAGATCAAGATCAGAATTCTAAAATCCCTCGCAGGAAATTTGTAGAAATAGTTGGTACCGGTGCATTGGCAATGACCATTGTTCCAAGACATGTGTTAGGTGGAAAAAACTTTGTAGCTCCAAGTGATAAAATCACGCTGGGATATATCGGAATGGGAACTCAGGGAATCAGAGAACTATTACCATTGTTAGCTAACACCCAGTTCAGGGTAACGGCAGTTTGTGATCCTAATAAAGATGCCATCGGATACAAAGACTGGTCAAAAGATGGACTCAGAAATGAAGTACGCAAAACAATTAATAAACCGGACTGGGTATCTGGAGGAGATAATTTAATTCCAGGTGGTAGGGATAATGGTAAATCCATTGTAGATACTTTTTATGACAATGTACATCCTGAATTAAATTATAAGGGTTGCACAGCATATGCAGATGTACGCGAACTATTGGATAAAGAAAAAGATCTGGATGCAGTTAAAATTATGACACCGGACCATTTACATGGAGTGATTGCAATAGCTGCAATGAAAAAAGGAAAACATGTATTGGTTCATAAACCGCTTAGTAACCGATTGCTTGAAGGCAAGAAGGTCATCGAGGTTGCGCGCAATTCCAAAGTGATTACGCATTTAATTCCCTGGGACTCTAATGGTGATATGAACCAGGTAATGGCATGGATCAATGCCGGTGCTATCGGTACACTTACTGAAGTACACAACTGGACTAATCGTCCTGTATGGCCTCAATATCCAATGATTCCCACAGATTCACCAGCTGTTCCAACAGGACTTGATTGGGATTTATGGTTAGGCCCAGAAGCTAATCGGCCTTACCATCCTGAGTATACCAATATGGTGTTCAGAGGCTGGTATGATTTCGGTGGTGGATCTATGGCAGATATGGGACATTACAGTCTTTGGACTGTATTCAATGCATTAAAATTGACCTCGCCGACTATTATCGAACCTCATCGCAGCCATGTATGTTCCATGCATGAACCTGTACCCTATCGAATTCAAAATGATTTTTCATTCCCGATGGCTAGTACAGTACGATTTAAATATCCTGCTAATGGCAACAGGGGGCCGGTTGATTTATGTTGGTATGATGGAGGTATGCGTCCGGCAATTCCATCCGAGTTATTCGATGCAAATAAAGAATTACCTGCCGAAGGAATGATGTTTGTAGGAGATAAGGGTAAGATACTCGCCGGTTTTAATGTTCAAAATCCACAGATTATATCAGGTATTAAAATGAATGCTATGCCAAATGCTAAAGCAGATAGCCGTAGCCAGGTAGAACAAACTTCTTCTGCCCTACCCCTCTTTGTAGATGCATGTAAAAGGGGAACTCAATATCCCGGCAATTTCATTGAAGCTGAATATTTGACGGAAGCTGTTAACTTATACGCCGTCGCATTACGCGCTGGACGATTGTTGAAATATGATGCTGAGAATTTAAAAATCACCAATCTACCGGATGCCAATAAATATCTTTCCCGTGAATATAGAGCAGGTTGGGACCCAGCGACCATGTAGTATTAATTTGAATAACCTTTAATTATTTGAAATGAAAAATATGAATAGAAGAAACTTTTTAGGTAAATCTACTTTGGGTCTGGGAGCTGCGGTTGGGTGGTCGCAATTACCTATTTCATTATTTGCAAACTCGTATTCAAAATTCACTGACCTTCCACTAGGGTTCCAGACTTATCCCATCCGTGATATGCTTGCAAAAGATTTTGCCGGTACATTAAAAACAATGTCAGGCTTTGGATATCAACTCACCGAATTATGTAGTCCTGCAGGTTATGCACAGGGGGGATTTGGTTTTTTGACCAATATGAAAACCGCGGAAATCAAAAACATAATTCAGGATGCAGGTCTCCGTTGTCCGAGTTGTCATTTTACTAAGACTGAATTTACTCCTGAAAAACTGGATCAGAGTATTGAATTTGCTCAACAGCTTGGTCTTTCTCAAATGATATGCTCTACATTTTGGTTACCAAAAACTGCAACCTTAAGTGATTATCACGCAGATGTTGACAAACTGAATAAAGCTGCTGAAAAAATAAAATCTGCAGGTATGGCTACTGGTTTTCATAATCACAGTATGGAATTTGTCATACTTGAAGATCATTTGATTTATGACGCATTGATGGATCGGTTTGATCCTAATCTCATTAAAATGCAATTCCAAACGGAGGTCATCAATCTTGGATTTAAAGCATCTACTTATTTTAATAAATACCCGGGAAGATTTATTTCAGCACATTTATCGGATTGGACGGCTGACAAAAAAGAATCCGCCGTAGGACAGGGAATCATTGACTGGAAAGAATTTTTTGACACCGCTAAAACAGGTGGTGTAAAGAACTTTTTCGTGGAAATGAAATTTGATAAGTATAAGGATAGCTCGGGGTATATTCATGCTATGTAAAGAGTATATAGGTCAAAGGATGGCTTTTCCAAAGTGATCGACTGGGACAACTCCTTGACTTGACATGCAGTACGCACCCTCTTCAACGAAACTCTCTTAGCCTTATCAAGGAAACTGAAAAAAATATAAATCGCCACTATTTGTGGGAAGATGCCATCTGTACATCTATTTAAAGCTGTCCCAAAATATTATGAGCCTAACAATACTGAAAAATGCATCGGAAAATTCGTTTACTGAATTTATTATTCAATTACCTGCAATCCTTTGATCTTAAAGCAATCCTGGATTATCGCCCTACGATACAATTATTGACTAAGCGATAAAAGAGCATCTTAAAAATAAATTTCTACAGGTACAAAGAAATAAACCGTATTGAGTATATTCCCAGATTGATCAGAGAAAATAATGGACGAAAGATTATCAGTTTTTTTGTCTCATTTTTGTAAAAACAGCGGGTTGTGAATTAAAAGCAGAATACGAGTAAGGAAGGAGCTACGTTTAACTTAGAAATGTGGACTACTTATTTAAAAACCAGTATTATTAAAAATGCAAATTAGTTTTTTTAAAGTTATTTCGAAACTGCGCTGGGAAGAAGTTTTGCATTACAAACAATTTCAAACGGCACCAAAGGCATTTGCAACTATTACCCTGTTTGCCCTAAGTCTTTTCTCATGCAATCATCGGGAGAAAACCAAAAGTCTTTTTCCTGATCCCACAGCCAGGCAAATCATTGACCAGACCATAAAGAAAGACAGCGTCCTTGAGCCGAAAGTTATAATAGCAGGTAATCCCAAAGTAGTAACTGCAGGTCATCCCAAAATTATATTCACAAATACTAATGTACACCCTATTGGAACCCCCAAAGTTGTATCAGCTGGTATACCAAAAGTCTGCATACCCGGGAAGGATAGCTTTTTGTTACCCAAAATAGTACCCGCTATCAATAATCCTTTCCTGGCAGGAATTCCCGATGTCGTGACCGCTAAAGAAGCTTATACAAAAGATCAAAACTCTCAAAACTTCAGTTCTTTTGGAAAACTGCAAGGATTAAAACACAGCCAGATCACCAGCTTGTTAGAAGATAAAAATGGAAATCTTTGGTTCAGTACATTAGGCGGTGTAGGTAAATATGATGGAAAAAATTTTACACACTTTACGGATAAACAAGGACTGAGTCAAAATGATGTTTATAGTATGCTCGAAGATAAAAAAGGCAATCTATGGTTCGGTACGTCAGGAGGAGGCGTAAGTAAATTTGATGGGAAAAGTTTTACGCATTTTACGGCAAAGGAAGGTCTGAGCAATAATTTTGTACGGAGCATCCTCGAAGATAAAAGTGGTAATCTTTGGTTCGGTACAGAAGGAGGAGGAGTGAATAAATATGATGGAAAAAGTTTTACACAGTTTACTGTAAAGGAAGGTCTGAGTAATAATATTGTCCTAAGTATTATGCAAGACAAAAACGACAATCTATGGTTTGGTACCAGGAGCGGAGGTGTGAATAAATATGATGGAAAAAGTTTTACACAGTTTACTGTAAAGGAAGGTTTGAGTAATAATGTTGTTTACTCCATGCTGGAAGATAAAAAAGGAAATATCTGGTTCGGCACAGGTGGAGGAGGTGTAAATAAATTTGATGGCAAACATTTTACACAGTTTACAGAAAAGGAAGGTCTAAGTAATAATTTTGTTAGAAGCATCCTTGAAGATAATAATGGCAATTTGTGGTTTGGCACCTATGGCGGAGGTGTTTGTAAATATAATTTTGATACTTCTTCCACTTTCAATTCATCTTATAAATCAATGACCGGAAGCTTTACCCATTTTACCGAAAAAGAAGGATTGAGTAACAATGCTGTATTGAGTATTCTGCAAGATAACAGTGGTAATCTGTGGTTTGGAACATTTGGGGGTGGTTTGGACAAATACGATGGCCGAAGGTTTATCCATTTTACCGAAAAAGAAGGTTTGAGCAATAATATTGTTTTGAGTATTGAGGAAGATAAAAAGGGAAACCTTTGGTTCGGAACGCAGGGGGGCGGTGTAAATAAATACAATAATAAAAGTTTTACCCCTTTTACCACGAATGAAGGACTTAGCAATAATTTTGTTTGGAGTATACTGGAAGACAGAAAGGGAAATCTTTGGTTTGGTACGCAGGGTGGTGGTGTAAATAAATACGATGGTAAAAGTTTCACTCAGTATACCATCAAAGAAGGGCTCTGCAATAATTTTGTATTGAGTATAGAAGAAGATAAAAAAGGAAATCTTTGGTTTGGAACTGCAGAGGGAGTGAGTAAATATAACCCGGCTTCAGATCCTATGGAGAAAGATAGTTTTACTAATTATGCAGAAAAAGAGGGGTTTAGAAGTAATATGGTTAGTGCTATATTGGAAGATAAGAAGGGAAATATATGGTTTGGCATGCGAGGAGGAGGAGTGAGTAAATACAATCCTTCAAACAATAAGTCAGGAAATAATGGTTTTATTTATTTTACTGAAAAAGAAGGTCTTGCCAATAATACAGTCTCCGGTATCCTCGAAGATGACTATGGAAATATTTGGTTCGGCACCAATAATGGGGTGAGTGAATATGATGGATTTCGCTTTACCAACTTTTCGGAGAAAGATGGTTTAAGTAATAATGTTGTTTTGAGTTTGCATGAGGACAAACGGGGAAATATCTGGTTCGGCACATTATCTGGAATTAGTTTAATTGAAAAAGAAAAATTGAGTACACTATCAGGTACTATCAAATCTTATTCTTCTTCAGACACCAATACGCTGTATAAAAATGGAAATGAAACCGGAAATTCAACTATCAATCACTCCGGACTTATATTTAAAACTTTTACCTATGAAGATGGATTTTCAGGGATTGGTGTAAATCCAGGTAAAACTATTCGTGAAGCGAAAGATGGAACCATATGGATAGGAACGAATGACAGATTGACCGCTATGTTTTATGATCATGCAACTCCGGATACATCTGCTCCCCATATTCAACTTATTGGTTTGTCGGTTTTTAATGAAAACGTTCCATGGCAAAATTGGGTATCCCCATCCGGCAATCAAAGTAAAAGTGAAAAAAAAGATTCTGTAATAGTTCTCGGCAACGGGGTGAATCTTCATGATTTTCGTTTTAAAGAAACCTCTAAATGGTATGGGATACCCGAAGAATTAAGCCTGGCATATAACAATAACTATCTCACTTTTCATTTTGTAGGTATTAGTATTCAATCACCGGGAAAAGTAAAAAGTCAATATAAGCTCGATGGCCTGGATAAAAACTGGAGTACTCTTAGCTTTACTAACGAAGCCCATTATAGCAACCTTTCACCCGGGGAATACACCTTTAAAGCCAAATCGATGAATGGTGACGGATACTGGAGCCAGGAATTAGCTTACACATTTACGATCCGGCCTCCATGGTGGTTAACCTGGTGGGCATTTATTATTTATATAATTTTATTTGCTTTGGTTATCTGGTCCATACAGCGCTACCAGAAACAGCATATTATCCAACTTGAACAGGTAAAAGCTCAAAAGAAAGAACTGGAGTTAGCTAAGGAAATCGAAAAAGCATATACCCATCTAAAATCCACACAGGCACAACTCATTCAGTCGGAAAAAATGGCTTCACTAGGTGAACTTACTGCCGGGATTGCACACGAAATACAAAACCCATTGAATTTCGTTAATAATTTTTCTTCCATTAATGCAGAGCTCATTGATGAAATGAAGGTTGAAATCGAGAGAGGGAATATAGAAGAAGTAAAAACTTTAGCAAATGATATTTTTGACAATGAGCAAAAGATCATACATCATGGGCAACGGGCTGAAAGTATTGTCAAGAATATGTTGCAACACAGTCGTAAAAGCACGAATACTAAAGAACTAACGAACATCAACGCCCTGGCAGATGAATATATGAGATTATCTTTTCATGGACTTCGAGCAAAAGATAAATCATTCCATGCAACGTACACTATGAAATTAGATCCACACCTGCCATTAGTGAACGTCATACCTCAGGATATTGAAAGAGTAATATTGAATTTATTTAATAATGCATTTTGGACGGTAAACGAAAAGTCCAAATTAAAGCGCGATTTTTTCGAAGGAATCCCATTCGGAGAGTCTCCACTTTATTTGACAGATTATCAACCTACCGTAACTCTATCTACCAGAAATTTAAAGGATCGTATAGAAATCCGTATAAGCGACAACGGTTCAGGAATCCCACAAAACATCATTGACAAAATTTTTCAACCATTTTTTACAACTAAACCTACCGGACAGGGAACAGGACTTGGATTAAGTTTGAGTTATGATATTATTAAAGCTCACGGAGGAGAAATAAAAGTAATTAGTCATTATCTGCCTGATGGTGAAACAATACCAAAGCATTCCTTTTTTAATGCAACGGAAGCGTTAAAGCTGGATTCAGAAACCAGTATTGGGTCAATCTTCATTATTGAATTGCCAGCGTAATATGATTTAGTAATTATACGGTGAAGTTCTTATAAGGTTAGAATCATATAAATTTGTCAAGAGCGATTAAACCCTGAGCGAAAGGATTTGATTATTAATCACCCTGCAACCTTGATCCTTCGTTTCAAAATTTAAGTAGCCTTCATCCATACTCCTGAAGTATCCTTTTAAAGACAAGGAAATTTTATTTTCAAACGACCTTATTGCATTTCTGCATTACGACCATCTTTCATACATTTACTCTTATTAAACAATATTCTAAAATGAAAAGACTCCTCCTATTCCTCATGGCATTGCCATGCATTCTCTCAGCCCAAACAAAACCGGATAATGCTCCTTCTGAGAAAATTCTCGGTTTCACAGATGCGAATGCTAAAGCACAATTCGACATTGAAAAACAATTCGATGCTTTAATCTCGGCAAGTAATCAGGATACCTATATGAAATATCTCAGTTCGCATCCTCACCATGTAGGATCTCCCCAGGACAAACTGAATGCAGAGTATATGTTGAATCTCTTTAAATCGTGGGGCTTCCAGGCACAGATCGAAGAATTTTATGTTTTATTTCCAACTCCCAAGTCAAGACTGGTAGAGTTATTAGGCACCAAACCTTATAAACTAAAACTGGAGGAACCAGCCCTACCGGAAGATCGTACGTCAGGCCAAAAATCGGAGCAATTACCTACCTATAATGCATATTCCGCCGATGGAGACATCACTGCTGAATTAGTGTATGTCAACCGGGGAGTTCCCGCTGATTATGAAGAACTGGCCAAAATGGGCATTGATGTAAAAGGCAAGATTGTCATTGCCAGATATGGCGGTTCATGGAGAGGTATTAAACCAAAAGTAGCACATGAGCATGGGGCTATAGGTTGTATCATTTATTCTGACCCTGCAGATGATGGTTATACACAGGGTGATGTATATCCGCAGGGACCATATCGCCCCAAAGATGGAGCACAACGTGGTTCTGTAATGGATATGCCTGTTTATCCCGGTGATCCGCTAACACCTGGCGTCGGCGCTACCAAAGACGCTAAACGATTGACCCGTGAAGAAGCGAAAACGATTATGAAAATTCCCGTATTGCCGATATCGTATGATGATGCATTACCCTTATTGCAATCACTCAAAGGGCCGGTAGTTCCCGCTGCGTGGAGAGGAACTTTGCCGATCACCTATCATGCAGGACCTAGTATAGACAAGGTACATATGAATCTGCAATTCAACTGGGATATCAAACCGCTCTATAATGTCATTGCAAAAATCATTGGTTCACAATATCCTGATGAATGGATCATCCGTGGCAATCATCATGATGGTTGGGTTAATGGTGC
>JBDTUE010000108.1:0-13204 GCA_040007895.1 Saprospiraceae bacterium
TTAATTCGATATTTCAGATTTATCCTCCGAGAGGTCAGATAATTCGGAATTGCATATTGCACGTTATAAATCGATTTAAACCAGGTATTTGACGCTACATTTTGAACCTGAAGAAGGTTAAATATTTCTACACTCAACCAGGAACTCTCGGCAAACCTAAGTAAATGATGAGGACGCCTGGATAGCCAGGATTTATCCCAGATCGCATAGGAGAATCCCAGGTCTACCCTATGATATGGCGGGTATCGATATGTATTTCTGAAAACCCGGTTATTTCCAGGTATCCCAAATGGTTGTCCAGTGCCGAAAGTCAGATTTAAGCTAACTTTAAGATTCTCATTATTTGGCAGATAGTCCTGAAAGAAAGTAGATACAGTAAGAAAATGATCTGTTGGACGTGGTACGTCTGCTACATTACTTCCGGTCGCCTGTCCTTTTTCTCTTCGTTGATGTTGGATACCATCAATAGATTCTCTTGCCCGTAAAAAGGATACATTAAACCAAGACTCCGCTCCGGGTACAAACTCCCCATTCAAACGCATATCTAATCCGGTAATGTAACCAGTAGCTTCATTTTGTCCTGAATACTGGATTCTTACATTATCAATATCATATACTACCTGATCCCAGAGTTTTTTAAAGTAAACTTCCGTTACTAGGCGGTAAGGAATTTTCACTTCTTTCCCGCCTTTAAAATCCCAGGTAAGGCCCCCGACAAGGTGGGCAGATTTTTGTGATTGAAGATCTTGATTGACCAGTCCTTGAGGGTTTCGCATTTCTCTATAAAAAGGCGGTTGATAGTATAGTCCTGCCGCCAATCTGAATGTAATATCTTTTTGAATGGCTGATGGCCTGAAAACTACCTGAGCTCGTGGAGTGATTGTAAATTCATTATTCAATGACCAATACGACATCCTGAGTCCTCCGGTGATTTTTGTTTCTCCAAGACCAGGGTGTTTGATGGTATATTCATCCTGAACATATCCATTGAATCGATATGAATCGAGTTCATTCTTCGTCTTAATTACATTTTTGAAAGAAATCGATTGTTCGGTATGCGCTAAATTGTACAGAGCAGAATCCAGTTTTTCCCAATCATTAAGCCTATCTAATATTTTTTCTGTTTGAACTTTTAATCCCCATTGAAAAAAATGAGTCTTATCCAAATCATCGGATGGATGCATTTCATATCCACCTTTCATTTCAAGATTTCTCACTCTTAAAAACAACGTATTTCTTCCATAAAGCTGCTGCATTCCATCACCCACCAATGCGATCTCTTTCCCTTTGTTTTCAGATCCTAGTCCCGTCTCAATCAGGCTGAGCCGGTAATCGCTCAATATGTCAAATGTTTCCTTCTCCACACTTTGATAGGCAGATCCAAGAAATTTAATAAATAATGGATTTCGTCTTCTCTCAGGTAGATAGGTTGCAGAAATCCCAATCATTCCAGTTTTGAAATTATCCACTTCCTGTCCGTTGAAATCGGCATTCAATCTTAAAGCAAAATCAATCAGACCTGTTGCAGTACTTCTTGATTCAGGAATAAATCTAAACAAAGAGGTATTATAGTTTCCCAGCAATCCTAACTGCCAGCTCTTGTTGATATCATAACTTAGATATGCCTGCACATCTGAAAAATCAGGTACATATTCTCCCTGCAATTGCAATGAATTTAACAAGTATCTATTGCTTTTATAACGAGCTCCAACCAAATAGGTAAATTTCTTATAGGTGCTATTCCCAAGAGATTTGCTACCCTCTATATGCGCACTCGCTCCTAATAAACTAATCGCCACTGATCCTTTAAGGGAGTCAGGCCTCTTATATCTTATATCTAGTACAGAGGATTGTTTGTCACCATACTTGGCGTCAAATCCGCCGGAAGAAAATGAAAGGTCACGGATAAGATCCGGATTGGGAAAACTTAAGCCCTCCTGTTGTCCACTCCTCACCAGCTGTGGCCTGTAAACTTCAAAATCATTTACATAAACCAGATTTTCATCATAATTCCCTCCCCTCACCTGGTATTGACTACTCAATTCTCCACCAGTACCTGAGGAAGTTCCTAAGGCTATATGAGGTAAAATACTTTCAAAGTTGCCGCTTGTTGAAGGTATAAGTTTCAGATGGTCGAGGTTTTCACGGATCATTCCATTATTTCCAATTACGCTTTCTCTGATTATTACCTCGAGGCCTGAATTTAACAAAGCGAGTTCAAAATCCACTTTAAACACCGTACCAGCAGCTAAGGGTAAAATTGATAATGCCCCTGGTTTGTATCCTACTCTTGAAACATTTAAAATAAAGGCTTTACCTGCCGGAACAGTTAAAGAATATTTTCCCAGTGAATCTGATTCAATGGAAAGATTTGTTTCTTTCAAATAAACGAAACCGAAGTCTATGGGTTTTCTGCTCTCGATGTCCAGGATTTGACCGGACACTACGGCAGTATTTTGAGCCTTCAGTGGTAACGATACAATGAAAAACAAAAAAGTAATAAAAATTGACTTCATACCCGGATTAAACGAAAGATTGATTGCGGGGAATATGTTTAAACTTTTTAATCATTTCTGCCGGCTGAGGATCGCTAAATATCGCGTTGCCTACTACAAAGGCATCTGCACCATTTTGAAGTAAGACTTCAATGTTTTGCAGACCTACTCCCCCATCCACTTCAATCTGAGCACCACTATTTTCAGCCATCAACATCTGTTTCAACCTTTTTATTTTAGGTATAGTCTGATAAATAAATTTTTGCCCTCCGAAGCCTGGATTGACAGACATGATCAGGACGATGTCTATAATTTCCAATATATCTGTTAAGACCTCAACCGGAGTGTGAGGATTTATTGCAACCCCGGCTTTAGCACCCGACTGATGTATTTGTTCAATGGTTCTATGCAAATGCGGACAGACCTCGTAATGAACTGTAATGCTATCTGCTCCGACATCTCTCATGGCCTGAATATGTTTTTCAGGTTGAACGATCATCAGATGGACATCGAAAGGTTTGGTAGTTAATCGGCGGATATCTTTAATGACGGGCATTCCGAAAGAAATGTTTGGAACAAAACATCCATCCATGATATCAAGATGAATCCAGTCTGCTTCACTGGCATCAAGCATCTCAATGGATTTACCTAATTGTGTAAAGTCTGAGTTAAGAATAGATGGTGCAAGGATCATAGATTGAATTATTGGAATATTTCGATCTGTTGTTTAGTCAACAAAGGTTTGTGATTAAAGTATAAATAAAGTTGTGCTACGGTAATCGCATCTTTCTGGCAATACTCAGATATCCTCGGAAGATCTTTTTCTTTCCAATATACATCGCCTACTTTAGACCCATCGATATCATCTTTAGGGCTATCGATACCCAATATCGCAGAAAGTAGATTAAGTGAAGTATAGTGTTTGACGTCACCAAACTTCCAGTATTGCATAGTATCTATATGTGCATTCTCCCAGGGTTTTTTTCCACTCATATTAAGAATGCGAGGAAATGGAATTTTATTAATTGACATTCTTCTGCATAAATAAGGAATATCAAATTCACGGATATTATGTCCGCATATACGATGCTCATCCTTATTGAAGCGTTTATTGAGCATCTCTGCAAAGTCTCTCAATAGTACCGCTTCGTCATCTCCTGCAAATGATTTTACTTTTAATCTTAATTGTTTATCCTCCTCTACATTAAAACGGGCAACGGAAATGCAAACAACTTTACCAAACTCTGCAAAGATGGCTGCCTTCTTTTCAAAAAAACCGCTGAGGTTTTCTTCACTCATAGGTTCATCATAAGACCTGGTAAATGCATTTGCCTTAATTTTCCAAAGGGCTTTCATATTATCAGATAATTCGTTAAACTGGGCATGAGAGGATACCGTTTCAATGTCAAAAAATAAGATATCCTGTGGTCGGGTAAATTCCATATGTATAATTTATATACAAAAATGATCAAAATATATCAGACTGTATTCTAATTGCAAATAATGATTGACAATGAATCACAGGCTACTGATTTAAATTTCATTAACCACCGGATATGCCAAATGTTAACAGGTCATTTAAGAATTTTTACAGATTGAAATACTATTTGCCCGGGGTACCTGCGTTATATCTGCATAACTTTGTAATAAATTTTAATAACTCTTAAACTTAAAAAGCAATGGCAGATTATAATTATGGTACTCCTACCAATCCCAGCAACACCCCTAAGAACAAAAGTAATTCTCTTCCTATAGTCATCGGTTTATTACTGGCTTCTATAGGTGCTAATGCTTATTTGTTTTTCAACAAATCAAAACAACAAGAAATTATTGTAAGCTCTACTTCTAAACTGACAGAATCTGAAAGACTTAAAGGTGAACTTGAAAAACAATATTATCAGGCTCTCCAGGATCTTGAAGGTCAACGCACCAACAATAAAACGTTGAATGATCAGATTGAAAATATGAAAACAGATCTTAAGAGTTCAAAAGATCGTATCGCTAAATTGTTGACTGATTCAAAGAATCTCGTCAATGCTAAGAAAGAAATGGCTGGTATGCGTACTCAAGTAGATACCTATCTTGCAGATATCGGCAAACTGAAAGAAGAAAATCAGATGTTGGTCAACACTAATACTACGCTTACCCAGGAAAAAGTTACACTCACTACCAACCTGGATGAGCAGAAAAAAACAAATGATGAATTAGCCACTGCTAAAACTGTATTACTTAGTGAAAAAGAAAAATTGACTAGTGAAAATACCACTTTGACAAAAAAAGTAAATATTGCATCAGTGGTTAAAGTTGCTAATATCGCAGTCAATGGATTTAAAGTAAAAAGTTCAGGTAAAGAAGTTGATCGCAAAGCAGCAGACAAAATAGATGGACTTAAAATCTGTTTTGATGCTACAGAAAACAATATTACCGAACAAGGCGTAGAACAATTTTATGTACGGATAATTAATCCAAATGGTGAAACACAAGCAATCGAAAATATGGGATCAGGTGTTTTAACCAATGAAGCTAATAATGAGCAAGTAAAATACACTTCTCTTAAAGGAGTTAAATACGAAAATAAAGCTCAAAATACTTGCATGAACTGGCAACCTAATGTTCCATTCCAGGAAGGAACTTATACTGTAGAAGTATATAACAAAGGTTATCTTGCCGGTACTACCACATTCATACTGAAGTAAATAAGACTTTTTCATAGCAAAAGCCCATTGGGCATTTTAATGGTTTAGAGCCTGTAGCATCCCCCGCTACAGGTTTTTTTTTGTTTTTATTTTAGTAGATTTATTAAATCAGACAGCATTACCAACGTCTTCAGCGATATAGTAATATGTTTAAGTTAAAATCATTCACCCAGATCATTTGTCTATTCAGTACTTTATTAGCTACGGGTCAGAAATTCGATTTTTTTAAAGTTGTTTCATCCACCCCGGCACTTTTTGCCGATGGTATCATTTCCGATGATTTAGGAAACAGGGATATGGCAATTTCACCTAACGGGCAGGAGCTTATGTATACTTTACAATACAAATCGGGAACATTCAGTACTATCATTTATTTGAGAAAAATTGATGGCAAATGGTCAAAACCAGAAATTGCGCCCTTTAGTGGAAAGTTTAATGACCTCGAGCCATTTTATTCAGCAGATGGTACAAGGGTATATTTTTCTTCTAACAGACCGGTTTCAGGTCAGGATAAAACAAAAGATTATGATATCTGGTATGTCCAAAGAATGGGGCAATTTAATTGGAGTGAACCTATTCAAATGGATGCTCCGGTCAATTCTCCGAAAAATGAGTTTTATCCTGTGATAACCAAGAGTGGATCAATTTACTTTACAAGAGAAATGAAAGATAAAGATGAAGATATCGTGGTATGTACCTGGAATGGAGGTTTTTTTGAAGAAGCGAAAAGCATGCCTGATGCTATCAATACTACAGGAGCTGAATTTAATGCCTATGTAGACCGGGAAGAAAATTTCATATTGTATACAGCATATAAAAGACCAGGTAATATTGGACTCGGAGATATTTATATTTCAGTCAAAAAGGAAGGAGTCTGGCAACCATCTATAAACCTTGGGGATAAAATAAATGATAAAGGACTAACCTATTGTCCTTATGTATCACCTGATAAAAAATACTTTTTCTTTACCTCAAGTCGTTGGTCACCACCTCCATTTAACGAAAAACAAAATCTACAATCCCTGAAAAAGAAATTGGGATCTGCATTAAATGGTTATGATAATATTTATATCATGAGCGCAGATGAAATCCTCCAGCATCTTTACTGATTTGATGGTCTCTTAGATCCTGGTAAAAATCGAATCGGTAAATCAAGGACTATTTTTCTTTTGATTTATAGGCCATAGCTGCCTGAACAAAAGCTACAAAGATCGGATGTGGATTTTCGACGGTACTTTGCAATTCAGGATGAAATTGCACTCCAATAAAAAAGGGATGCGTTTTTAATTCCATGATTTCCACCAGTTTTGATCCGGGATTGACCCCAGAAGCTTTAAATCCATTCGATTCAAAAAGTTCAAGGTATTTATTGTTGAATTCCCACCGGTGACGATGTCGCTCCTTGATATGATCTGAGCCATAAATTTTAAAAGCCTTTGAATCCTTTTTTATTTTACAATCAAAAGAGCCCAGACGCATCGTACCTCCTTTAGCAGTAATCGTCTTCTGCTCATTCATCAGGTCGATGACAGGATTTTTGGTTTTAGGATTTACTTCTGTCGAACCAGCATCCTTAATCCCAAGTACATTTCTCGCAAATTCTACTACAGCGGACTGCAATCCCAAACAAATTCCAAAGAATGGAATATGGTGAACCCGGGCATATTCGATAGCCTTGTATTTCCCTTCTATCCCCCTCTCTCCAAATCCCGGAGCTACCAGTATACCATGCAGTCTCTGCATCTTGTCCTTCATGTCTTCATTAGATTCCAAAGATTCGGAATGAATAGGTTCTATATTGACTTTACATTCATTAACTGCACCGGCATGGACAAAAGCTTCATAAATAGATTTGTAAGCATCCCGCAATTCATTGTACTTACCAATAAGCCCAATATTCACCTCATGAATAGGGTGTTTGAGTTTGGTAAGGAAATTTTTCCATGCATCGAGTTCCGGCTCATGTTTTGATTTAAGGTGAAGCTTGGTAAGAACTATTTTATCCAGGTTTTCTTTGAGCATCAAAAGCGGAACATCGTAAATTGACTCAGCATCAATAGCCTCTATCACCGAGTTTTTATCCACATTACAGAACAAAGCCAACTTCTGACGAATCTCTTTATTGATATGATGCTCTGTCCGGCAGACGAGCACATCCGGTTGAATCCCGGTAGTCAATAATTCCTTTACACTGTGTTGCGTTGGTTTAGTTTTCAACTCATTAGCTGCAGACAGATAAGGTATAAGTGTTAGATGCAGTAATACCGTGTCGTGATCGTTTAATTCATGCCTCAATTGCCTGATGGCTTCAAGGTATGGTAATGATTCAATATCTCCCACCGTACCACCAATCTCCGTAATGATAATATCGTAAACACCCAATTCCGCATTGAGCTTTATCCTTCTTTTGATTTCATCAGTGATGTGAGGAATGACCTGTACTGTTTTACCCAGAAAGTCTCCTGCTCTTTCCCTGGTAATAACGGTCTGATAGATTTTTCCTGTAGTTACATTATTAGCCTGTGATGTAGGTATGTTCAGAAACCGTTCATAATGTCCAAGATCAAGATCTGTCTCTGCACCGTCTACCGTTACATAACATTCACCGTGTTCATATGGATTGAGTGTGCCCGGATCTACATTGATATAAGGATCAAATTTTTGGATGGTGACTTTAAATCCTCTGGATTGAAGCAATTTGGCCAACGAAGCGGCGATAATTCCTTTACCTAACGATGAGGTAACCCCTCCCGTAATAAACACATATTTACTCATACCGCTATTTGTTTCTTTTACTACGGGATGTAAAGGTAAAAAATTAAATCGGCTATTCTAATGACATTAAAACAAAGAATAGCAAATAGCAATATTGATCGAAGATGAATACTGGCTATGCTGGTTTATTTACTAATTTTTTTAATCGAGCCATATAAAAACCATCATATCCGAATTCTGATGGCCATAGATGTTGATCTTCCACGAACTTAAAATCAGGGTTAGACTCTAAGAATGTATGAATTTGTGTTTCATTTTCAAGAGGAAATAAACTACATGTCACGTAAATCAATTCACCGTCAGGTTTTACCATTCGGCTGTAGTTCTGAAGAATATCTCTCTGCACTTCAACCAAATTTTTAACGTAATCTGGCGTAATCCGGTATTTTGCGTCCGGGTTACGACGCAGCACTCCAGATCCGCTACATGGTACGTCAAGCAATAATTTATCTGCCTGCCCTTCAAGCCTTTTAATTACTTTATTGTTTTCTATCCAACGGGCTTCCACGATTTGTACCCCTGCCCTCCGGGTCCTCTTTTTAAGGTTTTCAAGTTTATTTGCCTCTACGTCTAATGCAATGATCCTACCCTTATTTTGCATCAATGCAGCAAGATGGAGCGCTTTTCCACCACCTCCGGCGCAGGCATCAATAATACGATCACCTGATTTGGCCTGAACGAAAACTCCGACTTGTTGAGAGGCATAATCCTGAACTTCTACCCAGCCGTCCTTAAAGATCTGACTTGAAAATAAATTGATTCTCTGATCTACAGCAATTGCATTTTTATTTTGCAAGACTTTATACCGGACGAGGATTTTGTCCAGGTAGTCAACCACTTGCGGAGTATCCGATTTGATAGTGTTGACCCTCAGGATCATATGGGCCGGATGATGCATAGCCTCAAGTTCCTGATACCAACGGTCACCCAATTGCTCTTTACCAAACAAATCCAGGTCGACCGGAATTGAATATTTTATATACTCCGTCTTTAATCCCTCTCTATAAGTTGGAATGATAATCTTAGAATCCAGTTCTTTAAACTCTTTCCAATCCGGTAAGGGATATTTATTGATTATCAGCCAGGCACCAAGAATGGACCATATCTCATCATTTAAGGGAACGCTGTAGGCAATGGCAATATAGTGCCTGGTGATATCATAAACATTTTCAGCTATGAATCCCCGGTCTCTTTTCCCAAATTTAGGATTGGCTTTAAAACATTTTTCAAGGACTTTATCTACAGGTCGTTGATCTTCAAGGATATCTTTTAGGCAATGAACTATAGCGACAGCGAGTGGGCGGTGGAGTTTAAAGGCAGATGAAGAAGACATTTTTATATTTGAAATCAGTAGTCCCGACAGGAATCGAACCTGTATCAAAAGTTTAGGAAACTTCTATTCTATCCATTGAACTACGGGACCGTTGATCAATTCGGAGCGCAAATATCTCCTTTAAGAAGCAGTTTTCCAATATTTTTCCTAAACAGTCTTATCTTTCGATTTAATGCCAGATAAGTTTGATGTAATAGTTATTGGTGTAGGGACTATGGGAGTTCCAGCCTGTTTATATCTAGCTCAAAGAGGTTTAAAAGTCCTTGGTATTGAACAATTTGATATTCCGAATGATCATGCATCGCACAGTGGCTATACACGGATCATCCGTAAAGCATATTACGAACACCCGGATTATGTACCTCTTTTGATCAGGAGTTATGAATTGTGGAAGGAACTGGAATATAACTCAGGAATAAAGCTGTACCATGAAACCGGAATTCTTTATTTAGGTGAAGAATCCAGTCCTGTACTCCAAGGTTGTCTTGAATCAAGCAGATTGTATCAAATTCCTGTTGAATCCTGGTCCAGATCCAAAACAAAAGAAAAATTCCCCCATTTTCAATATCCAGAGGACTGGATAAGTCTTTGGGAACCTGAAGCAGGGTACCTACATGTTAATGAATCTATTCAAAGTTTTTATAAAGCAGCCTTACAACAAGGAGCATCATTCCAAACCAATGAGAAAGTAGAAGCGTGGACACAGACTGAAAATGGTATTGAAGTTAAAACCGATAAAGGTTTTTATCTCGCCCATAAAATAATATTCACTTCAGGTTCCTGGACACAAGACCATTTACCAAATCATAAACTGCCACTGACAGTAACCCGTCAAATGCTTGCATGGTTAGACATGTCGAACTCTGCATATTATTCAAGTCCTCATTTTCCATGTTGGTTTGTTCATGATCCGGAGAAAGGAATGTATTACGGGTTCCCGGATTCAAACTTAAAAAATCAGGCTGAACCACCGGGAATTAAAATAGGGCTTCATGTAAGAGGTGAATTAACAAGCCCTTCGACGATTGAACGATCGATTGGAAATGAAGATGAAAAAATAGTTGATCTTTTTATTGAACGTTATTTTCCCCAGGGTCAGGGAGTTCAAAGAAGTTATAAAACCTGTATGTATACTAATACTCCGGATGAAAATTTTATTTTGGATTACTTGCATGATACCAATCAACAAGTAGTACTTGCTTGTGGTTTTAGTGGACATGGATTTAAGTTCGCCCCTGTCATCGGAGAATTATTAGCTCAAATGGTATGTAATGAATCATCAGACTTAAATATAGATTTCCTGCGATTGAATCGTTTTAATCATTCAACTCTTTAATCATGGAAAATAAAAATCAACCCCTGGCTAAGCGCAACGAATACATTATGCGGGTAGTCAAAGCTTTAGTTTTTGCTTTGCTCGTACTTTCAGCTTCACTTGGTGTAGGTGCCGTGGGATATCATAACCTTGGTCATTTTAATTGGGTGGATTCGATCTATAATGCTTCTATGATCTTGAGTGGAATGGGTCCCGCGGATCCGCTTCCGTCCGATGCCGCTAAATTATTTGCATCTGGTTATGCCCTTGCATCTGGTGTCATTTTTATTGGATTGATTGGAATAGTTCTGTCGCCGGTATTTCACCGGTTAATGCATCGTTTTCATATTCAAGAGAAATAAATGAATTATTCTGAAGTTATTTTAAAACATGGACGTGATGCATCACTCAAAAGAAATCATCATTGGATCTTTTCAGGCGGCATACAAAAAATCAATGGTAAACCAAAAGAAGGTGATTTGGTCCAGGTTACCAGTAATTCAAATGAACTATTAGGTTACGGACATTATAATGATTCAACTATTTCTGTACGAATTTTACAATTTGGTTCCCAATCCTGGTCAGATGATTTCTGGTTTGAAAAAATTCAGGAAGCGTATAGACTCAGGGATAGACTTGATTTGACCAACAATTCCAATACGAATGCATACCGGCTAGTACATGGCGAAGGTGATGGGATGCCGGGACTTATTATTGATATCTATGGTTCTCATGCGGTGATTCAATGTCATTCCCTGGGAATGTTTAATAATATCAATAAGATCGCTGATGCTTTGAAAAAAATATATGGTGATAGATTAATAAGCATATACAATAAAAGCAAAGAATCTATTGATCAATCTTCCAATCTGATAGAAAACAATTTTTTGCTTGGTGATACCTCCGAAACGATCGTCCTTGAATATGGACATTCGTTTAAAGTCAATTGGGTCACGGGACAAAAAACAGGTTTTTTCCTGGATCAACGAGAGAATAGAAAACAAGTAGAAGCTCTTTGTAAAAGTAAGTCCGTACTTAATTTGTTCAGCTACAGCGGAGGATTTTCTATCTATGCTTTACAAGGTGGTGCTAGCAATGTGGATTCAGTAGATGTTTCTAACAAAGCTATTGAGCTTACGGATATGAATGTCGCATTGCTCAAAGAGAATAAGATACCACATCAGAGTCATGCCATGGATGTCAATAAATTTCTTGCAGAATGCGATACCTATGATATCATTGTCTGTGATCCACCGGCATTTGCTAAAAGTTTAAATAAAAGACACCAGGCCCTGATTGGTTATAAAAATCTGAATGCTAAAGTCATAAAAAAAGTAAAATCTGGCGGTTTGTTGTTTACATTCTCCTGTTCGCAAGTAATGGACAGGGAGTTATTTCAACAAACCATATTAGCTGCAGCATTAGAATCTAACAGGAAAGTAAAAATCCTGCAGCACCTCAGCCAGGGGCCGGATCATCCAACTAATATTTATCATCCCGAAGGATCTTATCTAAAGGGATTGTTGCTTTATATTGAAGACTGATAGTTGACTAAGACAAGGTCGTCTAAAGACAGGGGGTGTCTTGGAGACACCCTCTGTCTTTATTTGCCAACCATAGGGATCCTTCGGAGGAGACACCCTCTGTATTAATTTCCCAATCGTTCAATATATAAATCAAGAAATTGATTTATCGATTTTCTACGATACTGCATGATCCACCGTGGATGAGGAAGAGGAATGATTTTATCAAAAAAATGATGTTCGGCATTAAGTCTGTTGAAAAAATCAAAATTTTTTCCTTCTCCAAGGCAATAAGCTACCTTCGAATCAGATCTGCCAATCTTTTTTTGTGCTATAATATTCTGAACAATGAACGGAGTAACAGAATTGGTCAATATTTTATCATCATAATAATTATAATTCACTCCCTCTTTGATAAAACCTAAAGGGCATAAAGAGGAAATATAAAATTGAGAATAAAAACGATCCAGCCCACCCCACTGGTGAATGACCTGGTAAATAAACTGAGCTGATAACTCCGGTTTTTTAGGGAAAGAATTTTCTATCTGACATTCCTCGATCAATTTTACAGGGTCAGTAAATGGTATTCCGGTAAGTCCGCCACCGAGACGACCGGGGTTTATTCCAAAAATGAGTGTACGCGGAGACTGATCATGATAATATTTTTTATAAAAAAGAGTCATAATTCGCTGCGTTTCATTCCCTGAATATGGTAGTAGCCATTCTACCAATTTTGGGAGTTTAATAGTAGAAATGGATTGTTCCAGGTCAAAATGATAAGACAAAATATGGTCTGAGATTAATTCATTCATAGAGGTAAAAGTAACCTGGAGTAACTCAAACTTTTGAAAAACAAAAGGCCAGTCAAACTTGTGATTAAATGCGGTATTCCCATCAATGCTTAGTAAGGTATTCATGAGTCACAGCATGGAGAAAATAAACTGGTCCTAGGCCATTTCTCCTGAGTCAAATGTAGAATAGTGATGACCGGGGCCAAAAAAAGAAGAGATGCCCCGTGGCACCCCTTCAACTTATACCATATAAGTTACCGAACTCCAATATACATA
>JBDTUE010000109.1:0-13195 GCA_040007895.1 Saprospiraceae bacterium
GATATTTCAAAATCAATGGCTTCAATTTTCCCTTTTGTCAGCATATGATCAATGTGCAGAAAAGGCAATCTGCCTGCATAAGTAAATGCCATTCCATTGCCTGCATTCAACCAGGCATCCTTCATATTCTTACTGAGTAATCTGAACACATAGGATGAAGGTATATCATTAAAATCGCCGGCAAGGATGACAGGATACCGGCTCCGTTTTATGTGGGCCTGTAATTCTTCCGCTTGCTCGGTCCTTTGCAATAAAGCGATTTTATATCGTCTCAATACACGGGTTATTTTTTGCCAGGTACTCCCATCCGGATGATTGGCATTAGCAATAAGGTTTTCCGTCTGACCGGAAATCCTGTTGGAAACAAGATGCACATTATAAATTCGCAGCGTATCCTTTTTATACAGGACGTCAGCCCAGGTAGCCCCATTTCCTTTGGCTATACTATGTATCTCACCCTGATTTATGATATTCAACGAAGTGAAGATTGGCCAGGGATTTTGATTCAGTGTAAGCGTAGAATTATATTTCCTGGTGAGTGAATCTTTAATATTCTTTATAGTAATGCTATTTCCAAGCCATTCCTGGAAACAGAAAATATCTGCATGGATATTATGATAAAAAGACCACGTGCCAGGTTGATTACCCGAAATACTGGATCCTATATTATGTGAAAGAATGGTGATTCCGGCTGAAGACTCATGATTAACCGAAATATTAAAAAATGACCTGCGGAATAAGGTGGACATTAAAATCAATATCACCATTAGTATCCATGCCTTATGGTTTCTTAAAATAAGTCCGATACAGGCTATCACCAAGCATAACAAGTACAGATATGGGAATAATAAACTAATGAATGCAAAAGGCCAGAAGGACCCGGGGTCCAGCATACCCGAAAAGTAGCTTATTATTAAAGCCAGGACGGATATATAAGCGAATGGCAAATAAATTTTGTTCAGAAATTTATTCACTGAATAAAAATTGGTCCAAAGAAATTATAATTCTGAGGTTGAAAATAATATTTTCGACTCAATTGCTATGGTTTACCCCGAATTTTAATTGACAAATTTTTCTAATATATTGAAATAATATTTTTTATCAATCATCATGAGCATGTTTGTTAAGATCTGCATATGGCATTTATACTAAAATCCGAAACAGGGGTAAGTCTCCTTTAAGAAGTTTTTGAAATTAAATATCCTGATCTTTCTTTGATATTGATATTTCCGTTATCGAAGAAATTGGATTTTTTCCAGCGGACTGGTTTAATATCTGAATTACCTTAACGTTTATTAATGCTATTCCACTTTTAACTCTTTTGTTCAATTGAATTCTGTCGTAGGCTATGCACATAATTTTACCAGATCTGACGACTCTGACCGGGCCAAATTTTTGAATCGTATTGTTTTGAATCCAGTAATTCAATTCGTTTTTGTCCGTACCTGGCAACTGATCTGAAGAAATCTTTGTTAAGGGCATCAATTGTTTATCCTCGTTGTAAATACCCAGTGTAATCACATATTGTATGCTTGTATTTTGATTAATATATTCAGCATACATTACCGCAGCATACATCCTACTGGCTTCTGGTTTGATCCTGTATCTTCTGTCATCATGAATATTTTTGATGATCCGGTTTTCTTTGCTATCCAGTGTAACCTTTCTTAAAGAAGATAAGTCATTATGGGGCAATAATTGAAGATGGATGATTTGATATGAATGTAACCAGGATGAAATGATTTCTTTCCGGTTCAACAAAGAACCTAATTCCGTTTTTTCTTTTTCGTTCCATCGATGTATATCTAAAATAAAATAATGGTTAGAGACTTCTCCGTTATATAAAACGTCGATCACCGTATCTACCGGCAGCAGATTAAATTCTCTTAAAATTTCAGTTTCCTGAATTCCGACAAGGTCCTGATCATCATTTCTAATTTTTACTCCTGAATCTGACCGATGGATCTGTATCCTCGTTCCATGCAAAAACGGTTCAACGATCCAATGCTCTATATCTCCGAAATGATAGGATGAAAGTGCAATCTCTTCCGGTTCAATAAATGGATAGGGTTTTGATTTCAATTCATTTACTGACCAGGAATTCTTCATTAATTGTTCGTAGGTCAATTCCTCCGAATGGAGTTCATTCAAACGATGGCGTAAGAGTAGTGGATCAGTTACAAATAATTCATGAAGCAGGTTAGCTGTAATTTGTTTGCTGATAATAGATTTAATATTACCGGTTATCAATTTAAATATCAGGTATAATTCTTCAGGCGACCGCTGTCCCCATTCCGTCAACAACCACGATTTTAACTCCTCTTCATTTTTAGAAATCCTGAAAAAATTAATTTTATCCAGGATGATTAAAAATTCTTTCTCCGTGTTTTGAGCAAGGTCCGGATTACCGAGCACAAGACTCAACGTCTCCACCCAATCTCCTGTAGTAGCATGACATGTGATGAGCATCCAGTCAGGTAACTCTTTATAATCAGTACACCAGGAAATTAATTTTTTAATCGTCACTAACGCTGTATGCTTAAATCCCAGTACGATCTTCAAAAAAGGAATGATTTCTTCCCGAGGCATTGACCGTAGTATCTTTTTAAGGATGATACTTTTATGACTTTCTTGCTTCGATGTAAGAAGTGATTTATAAGATGCACTTATGGAATTTAAGTTTGTCATTTTAATCCTCCTCAGTAAGATTATCGATATCTATGGTCTTATTACCTCTTTCTATACAATGACTGGATATACCTATGGACGTAAGCCATCTGGAAAAATCGGTAGTATAGCCATGTGTCAACCAAATATGATCTGCACCACATCCCTTGACGACAGCGATCAATGCATTCCAATCCACATGATCGGAGAGTGCAAATCCAAAATCTGCCGCTTGTTTTTTTCTGCTTCGATTTAAAGTCATCCATCCGGATGCCGTAGCTGTAACAGGCTCCTGAAGACTCCTGATCCAGGGAGTATTTAAAACCGATGATGGTGCTATAGTGATTCCCTTTTGAATATCCTTTTTACTCACCCTGGATGAAACTTTGATGGATGATCTCAATTTTAATCCGGCGGAAATGAGTACATCATTTGTATTATCCACGGTACCATGTACATAAATGGGGATTTCTTCAGGAATCGAAGCAATAATCCGTTGGGATTTACCTAAAGCATACGCCAATAGTACGCTGCTATGGCCTGCTTCGAGATTATCCTGATACCAGGTAAGGATGTCTTCAATGATCATGGACTGTGGTTTCCATTGATAGATAGGCAAAGCAAACGTAGTCTCCGTCACCAGGGTATTGCATCGAATCAATTCAAAGGCACCGCTTACCCGGTCGATCTCTGTTTTATAATCTCCGGTGACTACCCACACTTCGCCTTTAAACTCTATCCTGATTTGGGCAGATCCCGGTATATGTCCTGCAGGATGGAAACTAAATTTTACGTTATTGATCATTACAGATTCACCAAAATTTATTGATTGAACCTGGATAAAACTTCCCAATCTAAATTTGATGATAGCACTCGTAAGTGGAGTACACAGATAATATCGATGACCTATGATCGCATGATCACTATGGCCATGAGTGATCAAAGCTTTAGTGACCGGCTTGTGCGGGTCGATATAGACGTCTGCTGCAGGGCAATACAGGCCTTTGGATGTATATGTTAGCAGAGTACTTGAGCTCACCAGCCTCAAATTATGCCATTAACACGATTGTGTTAACTTTGCAGCCTAAATTTTTTAATTAAATATTTCATGAAATCTCTTCCCTGGATTCTAATTGCGATACTGGCACTTGCGGTAATTAATTTATACTTCAAAGTATATGACAAATCGTCTGCTTCATCAGTAGTTCATTCCAATACTAACTCAGATAATGCCCCTCTGCGTATAGTTTATGTTAACGCAGATTCGATACTTGAAAATTTTAGTCAATTTAGAAAGGAAAAAGATGCATTGGATAGAAAACAACTCGAAATCGATACCAAATTAGGCACCAGGGGCAAGGCTCTTGAGAATGAAGTGGCTCAAATTCAACAAAAAATCCAAGGCGGACTTCTGACTCCAAAAGAAATACAGGAACAGGAACAACGTCTCGGTGCCAAACAACAAGGGCTCGTAGCGGAACGTGACCGGCTGGCTAAAGAAATTCAGGAAGAAGGAATGGGAATTAATGATCGATTGCAAAAAATAATGATCTCTACTCTGGAGTCAGTCAAAAAAGAAAAAGGATATCAGTATATCTTCAGTTATGTGAAAGGTGGCCAGATATTGCTTGGTAACCCTCCTGATGACATCACTGGAGATGTATTAAAAATGCTAAATGCTAAAGCTGGTTCTCCTGCCGATTCCACCGGGAAATAAGACCAGATCCCATTTATATAATTTTTAAGAAACGGCATTATGTCCCCGATGCTGCTTTTGTTTTAAATATTGGTCTAACCAATAAATCAAAGCCAAAGCGATCAGCATAGACGCAATTACGGTAATGCCCAGTAATGGATATCGTCCCATTTTTCCATTAGGTGATTGAATGACGATCAATCCGGCTATAAAACTAGCCACACCTCCTGAGATCTGTTGTACCGATGCATTGATACTCATGAAAGCTCCCCTATCCTGTGGTACCGGAATAGAAGATAACAATGTAGAGGAAGAAATCATCCTGGCAGAGATCCCCATGAATAGGATTACATTGATTACGATCAATACCCATAACGGGGTAATTCCAAGATTTGTATAAATTGCCACTAACGTAATAGCAATAAAAGTACCAACCATAAATACTTTGAACTGACCAACCTTATCAGTCAGTTTGCCAATAACAGGCCCGGATAAGATTGAAAATAAACCTGTGATACCATAGATCCACGGCAATTGTTCCATCGTAATGCCCAGGTTATTTATACTGAACGCACTGCCAAAAGGCATTAGCATAAATCCACCGGTGGCAAGTAAAATCGTACTAAGAAATGCCCGCTGATAAAACCCTTTAGAAAGTGTATTGACCAGGTGCTGAAAAGCGTTCGATTTCATTTGTATTTTCAAATGTTCTGTGACGGGCTGCATTTTATACATGATTAATAATCCAAGCCCCAGTCCGAAAATTGCAATCATCCAAAAAGGTGCATGCCAGTCAAATTTGTTAGCTAACAACAAACCTATTGGTAAACCAAGGATCTGACTTGCTGCAAATGCCATTTGTACAAACCCCATTACCCTACCTCGTACTTCTACTTTAAATAAGTCGGAAATAATCGCAAAACTCACAGAGCTAATGACTCCACCAAAGATCCCAGTGATAATACGTGCAAACAATAAAAAAGTATACGTGGTAGCAATGGCACATAGAACAGTACCTAATAAAAAGCCCGTATAAAAAAACAATAAAAATCTCTTTCTATCATATCGATCTGCAAAACCGCCAGCTAATAATCCAGTGATTCCAGCACTGAATGCATATGCCGATATGACAATACCAAACTGTGCTGTAGTGATCTGTAATTTAGGCAAAAGAATCGCTCCGAGAGGTGACAAGACCATAAAATCGAGTATGATCGTAAATTGAATGATCGCAAGGATAGCAATCATAAAAGCTTCATAAGATGTAAACAGCGGTGGTTTCGATTCCGGTAATGTCGTGCTCATCAGGTCGGTAAAAATAGATTTCAAAATGCTAATTTATAGCAAGAAAAAAGGCTCAAAATATTTTATCATTTTGAGCCTTTTTTATTTAGATCGACTAAAAAATTCTGAAACTATCCGAATGTATTTAGTTGAGTATATGAGTACGATTAGAAGAATTTAAACCGGTTGTCACTGATCTTCGCTGATTTTTTCAATGACTCCATAAAGAATGATTGTACGTTATTCTTAGACACGGATCCGGCTTGTTCTTTAAAGAATGCCATGTCTGTCTGAGCTACGGACGGAGTGCGACCCACCGTTTTTACTACGAATACTCCGCCATTACCAATGATTGGCTTGGAAGTTGCGTTCTTTTCAGTTCCATAAGCTGCAGCTACTACCTTGGGTTCATTACCCATCTGCGGTAAAAAACTGGTACTAAAATTAACGCTGGTCGCAGTATCCACTTTGATACCGTATTTGGTTGCAAGGGCATAAATGTCAGCCGTATTCCCAATTTCCTTTATTATTTTGTCCGCTTTCTTTCTATTAGTAAGGACCAGGCTGATCTCTTCTTTAGCTGTACTCACTGAAGCTAAACCTTTGTCCTGGATAGATTTTAACCCGGCAATGGTAATTTGACTTGTCACAAAATTGATCGGATCATCATAGGTGAAAAATTCAGGAGATACGTCATCGACTTTGGTCTTTTTATCAAATGCCCAGCGAACCATGGAACGAGTACTCTCAGAAGAAATAAGTTTGCCAGCAGAGGCATCATTCTGCCTTACGGCACCTGTATTTTCAAAACTCAAATCAGTGCGTGATGCCAGTGCTTTTTTGAGTTCAGGCAATGTCCGGTGCGCATTGTTGATACCGGCTACTTCGTCTTCAATTTTGTTTTGTGTCTCCTGGGATGGTATGATTGGCTTAGAGAGGTAAGCGACTTGAACGGAGACCGGAGCATCTTTCTTAAACACTTGTTTCTGCACTTCTATAAGATGGATTCCGAACTGAGTACTTGTCACATAATATTTGCCTGGTACTGCTTCGAAAAATATTACATCATTGAATGGCTTTACCATTACATCATGGCCTATCGTACCGAGATCTCCTCCCTGAAATCCTGAGCCAGGATCCTGTGAGAATCGAATAGCTAATGAATCAAATTTAGCTTTGCCACTTTCCAATAGACTTTTAAGACTATCAATAGTTTGTTGAGCAGCCGCAAGCTGATTTTGAGTTTGTACAGATCTGATGATGTGTCTTACTTTGACGGAATCAGGAATTACCTTTTTATCCATCATTTTGGCAACTCTGTAATTATTACCATCAATATAAGGACCTAGCACACCACCTTTGGGGAGTGCATAAATCTGATCAGCCTGTGATGGGCTTAGTTTGGCCTTGGTGGCATACGCTTTGTCGAGTGACCCTTCATTTTGAATAAGAAAAGTAGTATCGTTTTTAGTTGTTTTGAAACTGTCAGCCAATGTACTTAGCTCTCCGTAAATAGCCATACTGTCTTCAGCTGTCGGCGATACATTAAAGTTGACATACTCGATAAACCTGACTTCTTCAGGATATTTATAAGCCGCACTATGACCGGCTACATAGGATTCGATGTCTTTATCGGACACACTTATGCTGTCTTTAACTAAATCAAAGGGAAGCTTTACAAATTGAAAATCGATAAGTTCATTCGATTCCTGGTTTCGCAATTCTGCCAACCAGTTAGGCACATAGATTGCTTTGGTGATCAGCCCTATGTATTTTGATTGAAGCCTGTCTTTGATGATCTCTTTTTTCTGCTCATTCCAATAAGTAACCAGGTCTGCTCTAAGGGAATTATTCTCAAGCCCTTGTTTGATTTGATTAAGTTGATCCCGGTCTACTGCCTGGGTATTTTGATTCAAAAATCGTTGGGAGACAATAGGGCTAAGGTTATTTCCAAATTGAAGATCCTCCATCTCTGTTTCACTGATGCCAAGTCCGGTTTTATCAGCCGCTTTATCCAATAATGTTTTTTCTACGAAAAAATTCCATAGGTAGTTGCGACGGGCAAATGGATCGGACGTACTGTTATTGTATAAGATTTGTTCCGTTCTGGAAAAATCATTATAGTCAATCGTCTCACCATCGATTTTACCAATAGTGAATTTGGTCTGGCCACCATATTTATTGCCGGTGACCACATCCATAATCAAAAAGCCTAATAAAGCCGTAGCTAAAGAAACGACAATGATCCAACTATGTTTACGAATTTTTCCTATTAAAGCCATTTTTAATCAACTATTTATAAATAATAATAAAGTTTAATTCAACGAGTGTCTTAATTAAATTCAAGCACTGCTTTACTAAAAGCGAATGCAAAAGTACAATTTTTGACAGAATGTACAAGCCAGACTCTATCTCATTCATAATCAACACCTGATGGATGCAACAGAACTTGTTTTTTAAATCCCGCAACCATCGGTTTTTAGCCCGGTTTTCTCTTGCAAGCGATTGGATATAATAAGGTTACATATCTTAAAAAGACGGATAGCGAACAGATTGCCTTAATACAATAATTTTAAACAATTTGGTTCTACATTAATTTCAAACCTGTCAGCGATGCCTTTTCCATCACCATCCGTATGAAAATGTACCGGTCTGGAGGTTTGGACCATCAGTCCAGAAGATTTAAAAGTTTTAAAATATTTACTCCGGTTTATGTTGCCCGAAAATACTTTAAGTAAAAATGCCGGCAAAAATGCAAGCGGTACTTTGCGGATTAAAGCTATATCGAGCAATTGATCATTGAGCAATGCATTTGGAGCAATGATAGCATTGTTTCCATATTGAGATGCATTGGCAATAGCCAGCTGGAATAGAGAAGCCTGGATCTCTGAAGTCCCTGACCGGATATTCATATCTACAGGATCATATGCTTTGTATTCCTGGTTAATCAATTTCATATAATTTTGAATTCCCCGTTTACCGTTTTCACCAAACCGAGTAGAAATATATCCATCAAACCCAATGCCGGCAACATTAAATGACCACTGATCATTGATGCGAATGCCATCAATCGTTTGAGTCCTTTTTTTTATTAAACGCGAAAGCACTCTATGAATATCCTTAGGCATATGAAGGTGCCTTGCCAATCCATTGCCCGACCCACGTGGAATGATGCCAATAGCGGCATCCGTATTGATGAGATTTTTCGCCAGGGTATTGACTGTTCCATCACCACCAATCGCAATAAAATACTTGACTCCTTCCCGAAGACCTTGTTGAACCAATAGCTTTGAATCTTCAGCACGTAGTGTAGTAAAGATCTGGGATTTTATATTCAATGATTTAACTGCAGATTTTACCCGGTCATACAACAGCAGGTTTTTATTGCTGCCTGAGCGACTGTTAATGATGAAGATAAACCGGTCCAAGGATGGCAAAGATAAGGGTTGCAAAGGAGATAGGAGACCGTACCGTAGATACGCAATCTTAATTTATTGTAAAAGAAATGTTCAAAAAGTATTGGGTAAATAAATTCTTTACGATCTTGGTCTGTTCACAGAGGATAAATATCTGTTGCAGTGATGATGAAATTTTTGAGATCAGTAAGACAAAATGTAATAGACAATGGGAATTTAAAAAAATACCTACTGTATGCTTCGGGAGAAATTTTATTGGTGATGATCGGAATACTGCTCGCTCTTCGTGTAAATCAATGGAATGACAACAGGAAAGAACAAACTCTTGAGCAAACCTATTATTGTAAATTAAGAGAAGATATACAGCAAGATTCATTGCAGATTGATAAAATGATCCTGGAGAATAATGATCGTATTCATCAATGCAATTTGATGATCCACCTCTTACAATCAGGTAATCCCGATCCGTATGATCTTGCGCGTGCAGAAGTAGGCTCTATTTCAAAAACTACATTTACTTTTAAAACCAGTACAGCCGCTTTTGAGGATCTTAAATCAAGTGGTAACCTTAAAATACTCCGTGATCATGCGATAAAAGATAGCCTGATTCATTATTACGCTACCCTGGCAGGATACATCGATGTGATTGATGTCAATTCAGATTATACTGTTGCCTTATACTATGATCCATCAAAGGATTTTAGAGATCTTGGTTGGCAATACTTAGCACACACAAGAGCTGTCCTCGATACTACCCTGGTCAACCCACAAGCTCTGGATATTTATCCATTTCCATCTCCCGGAATACGGAAACAATTATTGAGTGACGCCATATTTTTCTTGACTACGAATGGTCGTAAAGCCCAATGGTACCAAATTATGAAAGCAGAGATTATGAGAATGTATGCATTGTTGAAACAAAAATGCTGATAGGTAGATCCCCCAATTTTTAAATTGAAATGATTTAAAGTAATTTCTAACCCTAATTTCATATTTGTCTTATTTTTCCATTCTAATTCCAGATTATGTACAAATCTATTTTTGTCTTTGCTCTATTGTTTAATTCAGTTCTTACAAGTCAGACCAGTGCCTATTTCCTTTCAAATCCATGCCTTACACCAGATGGTCAGACCGTCATCTTCAGTTTCGAAGGGGATCTATGGAAAGCTGAAATTAAAGACAGCATTGCCACCCGGTTGACAGCTATGCAGGGATATGAAACCTCACCTAAAGTATCTCCGGATGGTTTATGGCTTGCCTTTACAGGCAGGCAATATGGCAATGGAGACATTTATCTGATGTCAATGCGGGGAGGTGAAATCAAACAAATCACATTTCATAGCAGCAATGATGAAATGACGAGTTGGAGTTGGGATTCAAAGTATATGTATTTTAATAGTAATCGAATGGGCCAGGTCGCAGGTTTTAAAATTGGTATTGAAGGAGGAACTCCAGTCCGCGTATTCGGTGATTATTTTTTTCAATACGATCATAACCTGATTGAACACCCCATATCCGGTGAATTGTTTTTTAGTGATACCTGGGAAAGTAGTAATCAGGCAGCCAGAAAAAGATATAAAGGACCATTCAATCCCGAGATACAATCTTATAATTTAAAAACAAAAACCTATAAAAAATACACTACCTGGGAAGGCAAAGATTTTGGAACCACGATAGACCGGAAAGGAAATATTTATTTTATTTCTGATCAATTAAACGGAGAATATAATTTATACAGCCTGGATCATTCGACGAAAAAAAATCTTACCGGTTTTACTACTTCTATTAAGTCTCCGCAAGTAAATGCAGAGGGTGGCACAATAGTATTTGAAAAGGATTATCAGCTTTGGTTATATGACACCCGATCAAACAAAGCCAATAAATTGAATATTTCTATACTTCGTAATAATACGCTTCCAAAAGAAAAAGATTTTGACGTCAAAGGAAATATTTCGAATTATGATATATCTCCGGATGGTAAAAAAATGGCCATGGTTTCCCGGGGTGAATTATTTGTAAGTGATGTAGAAGGGAAATTTATTCAACAGATTCAACGGAATACGTCAGAACGGGTACGGGAAGTCAAGTGGCTCGCCGATAACAAAACAATCCTATTTAATCAGACCCTTGATGGATACACCAATTGGTTTACTATACATGCAGATAGTGTTTCAACTCCGGTGCAGATTACTCAAGACAAAAGAAACAATCGCAACCTGGTGTTAAATTCAAAAAGAACCCAAGCGGTATATTTTAGTGGACGGGATGAAGTACGGCTTATCGATCTTACTTCTATGACGAGCAAGACTATTGTAAAAGATGAAATCTGGGGATTTCAAAATAGTGATCCAGGATTTTCACCTAATGATGAATATGTAATCTATACTGCTCGTAAAAACTTTGAACAGGACATCTATGTCTATCATATCAAAGAAAATAAAATCGTCAATCTTACTCAAACAGATATTACCGAGACGGGTCCGATCTGGTCACGCGATGGGAATTATATTTATTTTGTTTCACAGCGATTAAAGCCACTTTATCCATTTGGCTTACCAGATGCACGAGTGTTTCGACTTCCCCTTGAGAAATTAGATGAACCTTTTAGAATGGATAAATACGCTGATTTGTTTAAGGAGCAGAAAAAAGATACTTCTAAAAAAACAAATGTCGATAGTATCAAACCAATTATAATTGATACCGATCTGCTCCTGGAGCGGATGCAGGAAATCGGACCAGGATCTGGCGCACAGTTTTTACAAGCATTGTATCAAAAAGGAGAGAAGACCACCGTGCTCTACGCCAGCAATCATGGTGAAGGAAAAAGCGCTTTATGGAAAACGACTATTGAACCATTTGAACAAAATAAGACAGAGAAAATTGCCGGTACAGATAATTTTTCTGGGTTTAATATTATAGAAGTCAGTGATAAACTATATGTTCTGCAAGGTGGTATTATTAATAAACTGAACCTGGATGGCAATAAGGTTGAGCCTATAGCTATGAGTTTTAAATTCCGCAGAAATCTATCCGAAGAGTTTACTCAAATGTTTTATGAAGCCTGGGCACAGATGGAAGAAAATTATTATGATGAAAAATTTCATGGACTCGACTGGCAAAAGACGAAAGAAACATATAAACAATACTTACCCTATCTCAATACCAGAGCTGACCTTCGGGTATTGCTTAATGATATGCTGGGAGAGTTAAATTCTTCTCACCAGGGATTTGGCACTTTTGGTGATGATGAAACCATTGATCTGCAAAATCAAACCATGGAGACAGGTATTGTGTTTGATAATGAAAAACCGTACAGCGTAACTAAAATCTCAAAACGATCTGCTGCAGATAAAAAAGGAATAGATATACAGTCCGGTGATGTATTGGTGAAAGTTAATGAACAAACCGTGGAGACCTCACAGGATCGCAATGCTTATTTTACCTTGCCTTCCCGGGACCAGGAATTAAAATTAAGTTTTCTTCGCAATGGCAAGACGATTACTTCAAAGCTTCATCCGCAATCATCTCTATTCGATACCAATTATGATGAATGGATAGATCAAAATCAAAAACGGGTAGACGATAAAAGTAAAAACCGGATTGCTTATGGTTATATGAAAAATATGGGGCGGGATGAACTGAATCAATTCCTAATTGATATGACCAGGGAATTAAACAAAAAAGAGGCGCTGATTTTTGATCTTCGTTACAATACCGGAGGAAATGTACATGACGATGTATTAAAGTTTTTGAGTCAACGATCTTATTTAAACTGGAAATATCGTCAGGGTACTCTTACTCCCCAATCCAATTTTGCACCAAGTGACAAGCCTATCGTATTACTTACCAATGAACAATCCTTAAGTGATGCGGAGATGACAGCCCAGGGATTTAAAGCTTTAAAACTAGGTAAGATCGTCGGCAATGAAACCTATCGTTGGATCATATTTACCAGTGGTGTTGGATTGGTCGATGGATCCAACGTCCGTATGCCGGCATGGGGATGTTATACCCTCGATGGCAAAGATCTTGAAAAGACAGGAGTTCAACCGGACATATTGGTCATCAATAGTTTTGAAGATAAATTAAATGGAAAAGATCCGCAATTGGATAGGGCGATCGAAGAGATATT
>JBDTUE010000110.1:0-13178 GCA_040007895.1 Saprospiraceae bacterium
ACATCAATAATTTGTGGAGATAATTATAACTATTTGTGACATTTTGCAAAGGTTGCGGAGCTCCATCTTGTTCTACAAAAAAGTATTTCATTCCTGAGTCTTTGGAGTTAGCAAAAATGCGCTTAAAATCAACAATACCTGAACCTGCCTCAGCCGGGTTCATCTTCTCTTTATCCAGGTCTTTTACATGCCACAATGGATATCGACCGGGATGAAGTTTAAATAGCTCGACGGGGTCTTGTTTTGCTTTGGTTGCCCAGGCAAGATCCAGTTCCATCTTGACTAAGTTTTTATCGGTATTGTTTAGAATATAATCAAATGGACGATGTCCCTCTACCAAATCAAATTCACTGGTATGGTTGTGGTAAGCAAATTGTACACCGACTTTTTTGCATGCTTCACCCGCTTTACTGAATACATCAACGGCTGTCTTTATTTCATCCAGTGTGCTTACTGGTATACTCGAACATACCAAATAGCTTATACCCCCTTCTGCTGCAGCATCTGCAAGCTCTACATGATTCTCTTTTAGATTAAGTGATTTGGGCATGTCTTTAAAACGCGCCATCATTTTTTGAATCCTGGCTGAATCTTCAGCAGTCTTGGCCATTTTCATTATTTGTTCAACGGAAAAGGGTGCGCCGCCTACATGTGCTGATCGCCAGTTCATACCTGCATCTTTAATCATAGTCGCTAATTCCTTCGGTTTAAAGCCATAAAAATTGCCCTTTTGTGAGCCCGCACTTTCGAGCTCTTTATAACCGATCGCTGCAAGTTTTTGTAAAGTACCTTTTGGGTCTGTGGTCATTAAATCCCCAAGTGTGTATAACTGCAGTCCGATAGGAGCAGCTTTTTTATCTGAAAATATTCCGGCCTTACGGGACTTTGAAAGAAGCAATGCTGAGAAGGCAAATGCTCCTGAGTGAATAAAATTTCTTCTTTTCATGATTTTTAGTGTTAGCTTTTTGATATATAAAAACCTTCAATGAAATCCCTGAAAGTATTTCTATTTTTATAAGTAGTGATACTTTTAGGTTTCCGAATTAAATGTACTGACTTTTAAAGGGATTTTTTAATCATTGTATCGATACATATTTATAACCCTTCTTTTAAACTATAACAGCGCATGGCTTATAACACATTATGCCTTATCCTGAAATAAGATTACATAAAAAAGTGTAAAATATGGACAAAAATACATTCGAAAATCATGTAACCGATTTATAGACTCAGGACGAAATTAAATCATTCAGGATTTGATGTCAGGTGGTAGCCCCAAAGAAGAAATATGGAAAAAGTACATTGGTGAGCAAGAAGTGCATGGTCAGATACAGAACCAGGTGCGACAATCGAGCTACAATACAGAATTTAAAATTAGAAGGCCTAACATCATATCAATTAAATTTCCTTGCGTAAAATAAAAAACGGAAAAGCCTGTGAACAAAGCAATTCCAGAATATCTGTGCTTTGAGAATCTTTAATTAAAAAAAGGATTACAAAGGGCAAATATTCTATTTTTATCCAGGGTCAGGTTGTTGTGTGTAACTTGAATCTAGTTATTAAACATAATCCTCTGCCTGGATTAGTCCTTTCTGTCGGCCAATAGTGTCCTGTTATCTAATAATAATTTTAATTCACATGTGTTACAATATTAACAATACTAATAATTAAAATAACCTGGAAAATAAATTTTAAGTAATAACTTGATTCTGACTTCATTGCTAATATAAGAATTATTGAATGACTCAATAAAAGATTTGACAATTGCTTTCTTTGCCTCTTTTCGATTATCAATATTATTGGCTTCTAAAGCCCATTCAAAATACCACTTCGAAATATTATTGGAAACCTTGCGATTACTTATATTCCTTAATTGTTTCCTGATAAGCTTGAAGTCTTTGATCATATTTTTCCTTTGTTGAATTAGGCTGCTTCCATTCCATGCACCTCCCTTATGGATGCGCCATGCTCCCATCACTTCATCGATATAACCAATAGTCCCTGATTCAGCACATAAAAACTGAATTACCCAATCCGCACAATAAATAGTTCGGAACCATTCTGGGATCTTAGCCAGTGAAAGTCTACGAAGCATAATAGAACAGGTATCAATAAAATTTCTGTCATAAAGATCTAAAGAGGTGAAAAATTGTTTATTCTGGGGGAGTGCTTTGAAAAAATCTTCTTCACTACCGTCCTCATAGAAATCACGAACTTTGTGAAAACACATTGAACATGTTAAATGAGCATCCAAAAAGTCTGCTTGTTTTTGTAATTTTTGGTTGGATGACCAATAATCATCACCATCTATTAAAGCTATATATTCTCCCTGAGCTGATTGGATTGCTTTCACACAATCTAAATTATCATTTCTGTTATATTCAGAAAGTACTAAATTGATTTTATCAGGATATTTAACCTGATAGTCAGTCACTATTTCACGGGTTTTATCTGAAGAAAAATCTTCAACAATAGTTATATTATAACTAAAATTAGTTACTTGGCTTAAAATACTTTCGAGTGCCTGAACAATAAATTTTTCATGATTATAAGTCAATAAAACAACAGTAACCTTCATAAAAATTATTTTTGAATAACTCTTTCAATAATTTCCTTTGCTTGAGAAATTACGAATCTGATGATCTGACAAATTTTATTAATATCATCTTGATTAACGGAAGTACCGGTAGGTAATGAAAGCACACGCAAGGAAAGGGTTTCTGTATTCTGCAACGCAAAAGCTTCCTGAGGATAAAGTGAATGGTAGGGCTCCATAAGATGGCAGCCAGGATAAAAATAGCGTCGTACAATTACGTTTTCCGCCCATAATATATCTGCCAATTGATCCCGGCTAATGTGAGTTGTCGCTTCATCAATCTCTAATACAATATATTGAAAGTTGTTTCGTTCATTTTCATCGTAGGTCATCATCGAAATACCTGCAATATCAGCTAGTTGCTGCTGGTAGTGGTGATAATTGCGATAATTGATCGTAATAAATTCATCCATACTTTCTAACGACGTTAATCCCATAGCTGCAGCTATTTCAGTCATTTTTCCATTTGTACCGATATAAATAACATGGTCGTATCCGGCAAAGCCAAAATTGTTCATCAAACGAATTTTGTCGGCTAATGCATCATCATTAGTGACCACTGCACCTCCTTCGAAGGTGTTAAAAAATTTAGTGGCGTGAAAGCTAAAAACTTCAGCATGACCAAAACTTCCGATCATCTTACCTTGATAAGAGCAACCAAAAGCATGGGCCGCATCAAATACTAACTTTAAGTTATGTCTATGGGCAATATCTGTTAAAGCCTGAACTTCACAAGCACGTCCCCATAAATGCACACCGATAATGCCACTGGTGCGGGGTGTAATCAATTTTTCAATTTGAGCAGGATTGATATTGTGTGTATGCCGATCAACGTCACAAAATACAGGGGATATTTCTTGCCATTGCAGGGCATGTGCTGTCGCAATAAATGTAAACGAGGGTACAATTATTTCACCGGAAAGGCCCAACGCCCTAATAACGATTTCAAGAGCTACCGTACCGTTACACATCGTGATGCAGTGCTTAACACCTATTTTATGGGCTATTGATTGTTCTAATTCCTGAACACAAGGTCCATGATTGGATAACCATTTTCTATCCAGAATATCATTAATGCGTTTGATCAGGTGGTCCCGGTTACCGATATTGGGACATCCAACATATAAGGGTGATTTAAAAGCAGGTATCCCTCCGAAAAAGGCGAGATCATTAATAAATTGTTTCATAATAACCGATCAACGTTAATTACTTAAAACCAAGATACATACCACGACCAAATAAACCTTTAACATCATACTCCACTTTCAGACCAGCCTTTTGAAAAGAATCAAGATATTGCTGATGAGTAAATAATCCCATTTCGTGGAGCTCCGTAAAATGTTCTACACCTAGGGGAGTTCCTACCAGATAATTGATATTAAAGACGGAAATCAGATCTATCATTTCATGGGCGTACATCCAGGAAATTTTCAAATCTGGTTCATCTACAAAATTAGCAATGATTTTATTGCGCCAGTAATTTTCAGGGCTTACCCAGGGTTCGATGACCATAATACCACCTAGTTCAAGGTGATCAGCCATAGAAGATACAGCTTGATTCAAATTTTTCACAGTTTTTACATATGCAATAGAACTGAACAAACAGGTAATCACATCAAACTGGTGACCCAGGTTAAAATCTATCATATTTTCTTCATGAAATGGAATAGCAGGAAATTCATTACGCGCTATAGTAAGTATTTCAGGACTAATATCAAGACCCTGTACCTGGTAATAATTCTGAAGAGTCCCTAAATGCTTTCCAGTACCGCAAGCTACATCAAGAAGCGTGCTGGCATTAGGATGATATTGTTCAATCAAAGAATGCAATTGTTTTGAAGCACCATCATAATCTTTGAATTTGTAAATGGCATTATAGAAGTGAGCTGATTTAATATACATCCCGGTTGTTTCTTTTTATAAATTTAGATATATTACTTGATTAAGTTTTAGAACACTTCACGAAGTATTCTTAATTCCCAATCACTTTTCTGTATCCAGGAAAATAGCCCGTCCTATCATCTGGCTCAACGTTCGCCTGGAGACAAAGTTGCTGATATAGATCGACATCATAAACTTCTTTTATGCATTTCAAACTAAATTGTTTGCCCCCAAGGCGGCGTTTAAAGTCCATTAAGCTTGATTCTCCTCCACCAACATTTAGGAGTGGAATCTTGAGGGATTTCATATACTGTATACCATACCAATACATTGAAACTAAGTGATGGTCCTCCTCAGGCAATGAAACGGTAAATAAGGCTTCGCAGACATCAGGCGTGTAGGCAAATACGGTTGCTGCCACCACCTTCTCTGCATTTCTTACCCCTACCAGAACGACATTGTCCAGGTTAAATAAAAAAGCTAAACTATCTTTAGATAAATAATAGAAGGAAGGTGCTCTCTTTCTGCGAAGGAATTCAATGAAATTTTCAAAGCAGAATTCTATTAAAGCAGACCTTTCAAAAACAAAATTCAGAAGGATATTATCCCATTGTTTCAGTTGCCGTTTCCGATTCCTGGACAAATTTGCAAACAGTTGTTCGTGACTGAGGGTCAAGTCCAAAACGTGGACCGTGTTGTACAAATAAATTTCTTCCTGTGCAAAAAGATTACTGCAGTCAAAGATCGGATCCAATCCGAGATAACCACACACATATCCTTTCTCTCTAACAAACTCATTCCAGCATTGTAAAAATTGACGACTATCGCCTTGTCCCACAAAACCAGAAAAGCCAGAGGGCTTCACGATATCAACATATGCACCAAATTCTCGCTCTGTAATGGGACAAACAACCCGCCCATGATCACTTTCAAAACAATAGAGATAAGTATTAAGACCAGTTGTAAGATATTGGACATAACAATTCTCCCAGGTCTGGCCAAATGAATGCCTGATCCCATTTAATGCAGCTTTCCATGCAGTTGGAGCATCGAGAGGAATACAATATTGGGTCATAAAATAATATTACATTAAACGTATTCATTTTCTCCTGTTCATCTATATACATAAGTTGTATATTCGTACAAACCATAATCATTCCTGATAATAAAATTTCTACTAATATCTTTGGTCAGAAATGAAGCTAATGTATCTAAAGGGAGATGAAACAAGTCATCCCTTTCCCAATCTACTTGCTTCGACATCACGTTGAATGCAAAACCATTCCTTGTTTTACTGAATACTTTCTTAATAAGAAATTTGAAGTACACAAACATTTGATCAAAAGTGAGTTCTCTCTTTTCAGTAAAAACTCCATTCAATACAACATAATCAAATATCGGTATTTCTATAGAAGTATCCAGGATATCAAGACAATAATAAGTATTTAAAGGAAATTTATTTTGGGATACCTGGATAAATTTTTCTGATAAATCTAATCCACTATATTTAATTTTAGATATGTAATTTATACGATCTGAATTTTGCTTTAGAATGAATTCATATAAATGAGATAAACCGCAACCAAAGTCAAGCAAAGTGATTTGGTCATCTGCCCAACTATTTATCACTTCAAGCATGATTCGGTACCTGGTATCCACATCTTTTTCTTTTGGCCAATCAACACCTAAATGGGTGTCACCATACCTGTCGAGGCAAGAATTATAATGATTTACAATCTTTAAATACTCTTTGGAAATCATAAATTTAATTATATAAATAAATTTAGCCTTTTCTACACTTTGGTAAAAAATCGTTTGCCCGTATCAACCTGCTTTGTGAAATTTCTTCCTATTTTTTCCGGTTATATATCCTGCCACTAAAGTAATATTTTTTATTGTCATCTCCTTTCCCATCTTAAATGAGTGTAGGACTAATTGCACAGAAACCGCGTACGTCAAACATAAATTAGATTAATAAAATCCCCAAAAAATGAAAGAGATAGAAATCGAAAATTCTATCCTAAAAACAGTATCCGAAGAAATAAAAGTATGGTTAAGAGAGAAAGATTCTAGAAAGAGTTCGACTGAATATGAACTGCGCATATTGGAAGAGGGATGACACATTACCAGGGCTCTTATGTTTGAAAGTATGTGCGAAATTCCCTAAAAGCAGGAATAAAAAAAAGTACCTACCTGCTTAGGTAGTTCGTATCTCCGAGGTTATAGAAATATCGAAAATTATTTTCTATGATCAACCTTAAATGAGGGGTTTAGTTTTGATACCCGCAGATATAGTAAATTTCCGCATTTGTATTATTTTTGTTTTGAATTAAAGTATTAAAAAACTCGTCAACAATCCATTTACAAAAATTTATATGTATAGAACCGTAGAATACTTTGAAGGATACGAGAAACAAAAAATATTTGAACTTTTATTGCAAATTTTAGGATCAAAACCGGTGGTTTTGATAAGGGGTATCGCTGATAAAAGCAAGTTATATGATTTTTACGATACGGACGAATGGCGCGATGAGCATAAAAGAAGTAATGGTCAAAATCAGGAAATTATAGGATCTTGGTGGAGCAGGGGTTATGAATTATAGGACATTTGTTTGCAAAATGGTCTTATCTGTGAATTTTTATTGCAGATTCAAATACTTCAATTGGAACATTTATTGTCAATTTTCGCCTGACCAAAGCTGTATAACTATTTTGGGATAACAAAATTAATGAGCAGAATTCTTACTATACTGAAGAAAGTAGTTTCTTTATTTATCAAGTATGATAGATATGATGTTGGGTTCAGCTACGAATCGTCCTCTTCATTTGCAGATACTTTAATGCGCCACTTTTATGCCCGTCTACACCAGAAAGAACGCTTTGAAATTCGGAAACTGGTAGTCAGGCAATACCGTGGCTCACCCATATTATTCCATCTACGGCGGGCTATCCGTAAACTCAAACTAGGTAAGATACCTATCCGGATCGTCTTCATTGCACAGGAACCCAGAATTTGGCGAGTAATGGATTCGTTATATCGCGCTTGTAAATCCGATTCTCTATTCAAGGTTTATGTAGTCAACAGCGAATACTTCTGGCAATTTAAGGAAGATTGTTCCACTTTTCTCAAACAAAACAATATCGAATATCTAGATGGCCTTGACAAAGATTTCAGATTTGATCTTCTGAATCCGGATATCATTGTTTTAGGAAGTCCTTACGATGAATACCGCCCTGAACAACACAGTACGGCAAACCTGCTCCGCTTCGCAGAGCTTATTTACATCCCATATGGTATCGATTTTTCCGATGGTACGAGACATCTGGATATAGTGATATTCGGTGATGTCTTACAAAAAAACGCATGGCGTATTTTTACACGTTCAAAAAAGTCTGTTGGCAACTACATAAAGCATGGTGGCATCTCTTCAAAACGGGTCGTGAGCCTTGGTCTTCCTGTACTCGATCAATACTATTCAAGCACCTCATCAGGCGTTCTTCCTGAAGCGGTCCAATTGGCAAGTGCTGGAAAGTTCAAGATCATTTATTCTCCGCATCATTCTCTTACAGGTTGGAGCACGTTTCTCCTCCACAGCGAGAATATTCGCCAGCTTGTACAAGAAAACCAGGATTGTTATCTTGTATGCAGACCGCATCCTGGCCTGATGGAAAAACTAAAGAACGAAAACCTAATGTCCCAGGATGCATTTCGAAGCATGTTTGTTGATGACAGATGTTATCTGTATGAAGGAGATGATTATTATGGATTGTTTCGCTGGTCGGATATGCTGATCAGTGACGCATCGAGCTTTCTGGGTGAATACGCGCCTTCGCAAAACCCGATTATTTATCTTCATCGCGATGATGGCTGGGAATTGGATGAGTCGATAAGAGATGATTTCTTTAATAGCTGCTACGTTGCTCGTTCCAAGGATGAGGTCACGACATTTTTCGAGCAACTTAAGAATGGCGTGGACCCGAAGAAAAGTGAACGAAAACGTTATCAGGAAAATATAAGTGAGGGAATATTTACCGGAGGCGCTGGGCAACGGATCGCCAATTATCTTCGGGAAAAGCTGGCGTAGTATCGTAACAAGTGTGCAATTTGAGTGATTATTGCTTTCATTTGGAACAATTATTATCCAAGACAGTTGATATCTCTAAAACAATATCCAATTATATTATTATGGTTTACTTTTGACCACGTGAGATAAATTTTTAATACTCACTAAATATGCAAAGATCCTGCATTTTTGTATGTTTGTTTTGGTTCAAAGTTTTAAAAGAATTCTCAACCAGACCAAGCACCTTAATTTATATGTATGATGTTACTAGTAAATACTGCCTTCAGAACATTCTCAATTTGATGTCCGTTTGAACAGGCTGTGTAACTAATTGGATAACAAAATTAATGATCCGACTTATTACCAAACTGAGAAAAGTGGTTTCCATATTTATAAAGTATGATAAATATGATATTGGTGAACGTTACGATCCGTCCTCATCCTTTGCTGATACTTTAATACGACACTTTTATGCCCGTTTATACCAAAAAGAAAGCTTTGATCTTCGCAAGCAGATACTAAGGCAATACCGCTATGTGTCCATTTTATTCCATATCCGCCGGGCTATCCGCAAACTCAATCTTGGGAAGATACCCATCCGGATCGTCTTCCTGGCTCAGGAACCCTGTACCTGGCGGTATATGGCTTCATTGTATCGTGCCTGTATGTCCGATTCTCTTTTCAAGGTTTATGTTGTCAACAGCGAATTCGTTTGGCAAGTTAGGGATGATTGTTCCGAATTTCTCACGCAAAATAATATAGAATACCTCGATGGCCTCGTCAAAAAATTCAGATTCGATCTTTTGAATCCGGATATCATTGTTATAGGAAGTCCCTACGATGATCTCCGCCCCGATCAACACGGTACAGCAAACCTGCTACGCTTCGCCAAACTTGTTTATATCCCATATGGTATTGATTTTGCTGATCAAGCAGGTAAGTTTGCCAAACAAACATTCGGTTATGACACACAAAAAAACGCGTGGCGTATTTTTACGCGTTCAAAAAAGACCGTTGGCAGTTTCAGAAAATATGGGGGGATCCCGTCAAGGCGGATAGTGAGCCTCGGACTTCCTGTAATCGATCAATACTATTTAGGCTCCTCATCAGAGGTGCTTCCGAAAGCAGTCCAATCTGCTAGCGACGGAAAGTTCAAAGTCATTTATGCTCCACATCATACGATGGATGGTTGGAGCACATTTCTCCATTACGGAGAGCATATTCGTCAGCTTGTTCAAGATAACAAGGATTGTTATCTTGTATTCAGACCGCATCCTGGCCTTATGGAAACACTAAAACTCAATAACCTCATGTCGGAGGATGCATTTCGGAGTATTTTTGTTGGTGACAGAAGCTATTTGTATGAAGGGGATGATTATTATGGATTGTTCCATTGGTCGGATCTTCTGATTAGCGACGCATCAAGCTTTCTGGGTGAGTACGCGCCAACGCAAAACCCGATTATTTATCTGCATCGCGATGATGGCTGGGGATTGGACGATACGATAAAAGATGATTACTTTAAGAGCTGCTATGTAGCCCATTCCAAGGATGATGTCACAACGATTTTCCAACAACTCAAAAATGGCGTGGACCCGATGAAAAGTGAACGCAAACATCATCAGGAAAACATAAGTGAGGGCATTTTCACCGGCGGCACCGGTCAACGGATAGCCAAGTATCTGCGAGAAAAGCTAGCTTAGTATAGTAACAAGTATAAAATATAAATGATTATCGAATGAAATCTATGAATAGAAACGACGTATGGAAGGATATCTGGATAAAAAAGGGGGTGGATAAAAATGATCCTCTTCATTATGCTAATGGTTATGATCTTTTATCCGTCAATGAGTTTGATAGCCTGGTCTTAGAGGTCACCCGACCTATCGGATTGAATGGAAATGAGCATATTCTGGAATCCGGCTGTGGTGCTGGTGCTTTCCTGGCGAGCTTATTAAAGATCCATCCGGGTTTGAAAGTTTCGGGTCTTGATTATTCACCTACGCTTTTGGAAAGAGCTCGGACTAGCCTTAAAGGAGAGTTCTTTGTGGCTGATATGACTGATTTGGGTTTTTTAGAATCGGATACTTTTGAACACACTTTATCATTTGGCGCGATCCTATATCTTTCTTCGCAAGAAGCCGCGAGTAAGGCTATTGCTGAAATGCTGCGTGTTACAAAACCAGGTGGCGTAGTATATATCGGAGAGGTTCCTGATGCCGCCAAACTTGATCAGGCTGAAAACATCCGACGCATTAGTCATCAATCAGTGAAAAAGGTTTCCGTAGAGAATCCCGACCACCTGTATCTACCCAAGGAGTTTTTCGAAAACATCGCTCAAACAAATTCTTTGAATTTGAAAATCATTGACCATACGGATTTCGATCTTGGACATTACCAGGCGGCACGGTATCGTTACTCTGTTTATCTTACTAAAAAAAGGGAAAAACCATATTGAAAGCGATCATTCTTGCTGCCGGTTATGGCGCTCGCATGCGGCCTTACACAGATTCAAAGCCGAAGGCCATACTAGAGATTGCCGGTCAAACGATCATTGGACGAATGCTGAAACTTTTGCTTGTCCGCAACATCTCCGAAATCTGTATTGTAACCGGATATTGCCGCGATCAGCTTGAAAACTATTTAAACACATCCTTTCCGGATGTGCACTTCACTTTTGTTTTCAATGAGGTCTATTATAAAACGAATAATATCTACTCCATGCACTTGGCATTTGAGCATTTTCCGCTTGATGATGACATTCTCCTTATTGAATCCGATCTCTTTTTTTCAGAAGCTGTTCTGGATCGAATATTGGAATCTCCTCACAAAAATATCGCGCTGGTGGACAAGTTTAAGGCGGGAATGGATGGAACCGTAGTGGATGTTGAAGACAACCTTATTACAAATATTATTCCACCGCATCTTCAGGGCCCGGGGTTTGATTTCTCTAACAAGTATAAGACACTCAATATTTATAAGTTCTCCCAGGAGTTTGTGCAAACTTCATTTAGAAAACTGTTATCGTTTTATGCGACGGTCTACAACGACAATTGCTATTATGAATTGATCCTGGGCATACTCGTTTATATGCGGCAAGAACAGATATTCGCATGCAACGTGAATGGGGCAAAGTGGATCGAGGTAGATGACGCCAATGATTTGCAGCTAGCTGAAATTGCCTTCAGTGAAGATGGTGGTATTTCCTTCCTGGACAATGCTTTCGGAGGCTTTTGGAATATTCCCGTTATTGATTTTGCATTCATTCGCAACATGTACTTTCCGAACAATTCTATCCTGGCCGATATTCGTTACAACCTTCCGAACATAATACAGAACTATGGCTCGACCCAGAAGATTCTCAACCAGAAGTTAGCGCATTTTCTTCTTGTTCCAAAAGAGTGTGTCTGCCTGCTCAACGGACTGTCTCAGGTTTATGGGATGCTTGAGTCGATGCTGCAAGGCAAAACCGTTCTTATTCCAGAGCCTACGTTTGGCGAGTATGCACTCAAATTTAAGGATCAGCCAACTTACAAGGATAAAGGGATAAATAAAATCGAAGATATCCCAGCCAAACAAATTGAAGCTGCCCAAGTTATCGTATTCGTCAATCCGAATAATCCAACGGGTTCTTGTATCAAAGGTGAGGAGATTATGAAGCTTGCACGCAAGTCGCCCAGCAAACTGATAATAGTCGATGAGTCTTTTATTGAGTTCGCTGAGCAGGAATCGGTCCAGGACCTACTTCAGAAAGAGCCGCTTCCCAACGTTTGGATACTCAAGAGCTTGAGCAAAAGTCTGGGAATTCCCGGTTTACGGCTTGGTTATGTCTATACAATAGATGAAGTTGCGGCCCGAAATTTCAATAGTCAAATACCCATATGGAATACCAATTCGATGGCCGAATATTTTCTTGAGATCGTATTGAAGTACCGTCGCGAGCTGGAAGATAGTTTCCAATTATCTATTGCTGACCGTCGAGATTTTATAGAAAAATTTGAATCGCTGGACCTTGTTGAATATGTATTTCCATCCAACGCGAATTTCATTCTCTTGCGCCTTAATATAAAGACTGCTCAACTAGCAGATCTGAGGAATTATCTACTCAAAGAATGGAATATATATATCAAAGATTGTTCATTGAAGTTTGAAGATGGAAAGGCTTATGCGCGAGTTGCTGTCAGACTTCCTGAGGAGAACAAGCGGTTCGTCCAAGCACTTAGAGCATATAGCAAAAATTTGGGATAATCTTTGTTCAGCAAGTGGAATCGATGATCCAAGTATAAAGAATAGACACATAAATACGGGCATCCACCTAATATGCGTTTGTGCCTATTGAACTATAAATGAGAGTCTCTGGAACCAATATTTTGAGAGTGTGTATCTACTACAGTTTGTTGGAAGGACTCTATTATAGGTTGATCATGATTTCTGGATGGGGGCTCATTTCTTTCATTGCCTATTATCATTTGGGGTCCCTGTATTCCTATATCTGTATTATTATTTCATTGAAATTATTGATTTGATCCATATTATCTTGATCTTACACAATTAATAATGAAGGATCAAAGGACTTCAAATTGCTTTAACTACTATAACCGAAGCTATAACTGCATGTAGATGTTTTCTTGTAGATG
>JBDTUE010000111.1:0-13085 GCA_040007895.1 Saprospiraceae bacterium
TGTGATTCTATAGCGAAACTTAATTGGGGCGATGGTCAAGGTAGCGCCGGGCATATAGGATCAGGAGGAATGGCAATGCATACGTATACCTTAAGCGGCACCTATATTATTTCCTGGCTTGCTATTGAATATAATAACGCTACTTCTCCTCCTACAGTTTGTTATGAACAATTATTCAGCGATACGGTAATGGTTAAATGTTGTGATACTTGTTCTTGCGGTACCTTTGATTTCCTTTATGCAGTTTCAAGAGGTCCGCTAGTGTCAAAACATTGTGGAGATACTCTAGCATTACCTCTTCCATCATCGGGTTTGCCCATTACGTTTATTTCTTCCTTTTCATGTATGGGTACGAATTGTACGAACGATTCAATAGATTGGAAGCTTACCGGACCTTCTTCATTTACAGCTTTGACTGGGAAAGCCCTTCCAACACCATTATTTGCAATACCCGCTATTAATTCGTCTACGTTCACGGCGGTGGGATTATATACGTTGACATTGACTGGGCATTGTGGAGGTAATAGTTGTCCGCCTTGCAAAATTTATTTTTATCAACCAGAAAACTGCTGCCAGAATTACGACATGTTTGTTGATAAAATAAGGAATGCGGTGCAGATTATTATTGATAATGATCAATGTAAAGCATCGTTAAAAATCAATGGTTTGTCCGCTTGTGATTCGATCGTACAAATCAACTGGGGTGATAACGTTATTAGTACGGGGCATTTGGGAGCAGGAGGTATATTGATGCATTCTTATACCAATAGCGGTACCTACTTCATATCTTATACGGCATTTGAATATAATCAGACAGTTGTACCAGCGAAGCTTTGTTTTGAAAAAGTGTTCAGGGATACGATTACGGTAAGCTGTTGCGATTCTTGTAAAAATAATTTGATTAAAAACCCTGGATTTTCTATCGGAGCTATTGGTGGTGAATTAGGGAACCCTGGAGCTTCTTCAAATTGGACGGTTGCCAGTGGTACACCTCAGGTAGGACTGATGCAGGGATGTTGCGACCCAACGATTATTCAGATGTGGGGCAATCGTGATAATGGCGAAGCCATCTGTCAATCATTTAACTTTATACCAGGTCGTACGTATTCTATTCGTTTCAAAGGATTGTATTATAGTAATATAGCTGGATTGACTATACCCTATGTCAGATTTGGATTTACGGCGGCGAATGGTTGTATTGATCCATTTTCTTGTTCGAGAACCGATTGCGTTAGTATTGGGTCCAGCATCAACATTACCGACACAGCTTGTAAAGAATATTCGATTGTTAATTGGACGGCCCCCAGTACTCCTGTATACAATAGTTTAATCATCAGGGCTTTTAACAATTCTCCTGATGTAACAGGTAATTTCTCAAATATATCTTTTGGACGCTTGGATAATATTTGCGTACGGGATGTAAGCATAATATCATCAGATCCCAAATTAAAATTTAAAGAAATAAATATGAATGTCAAGCCGAATCCAACAACGGATAAAGTAATTATTTCACTAACGAATGCACTGGATATTTCAAAGAATACCATCCGGTTAATTTCAATTGAAGGTAAAGTTTTGAGGTCCATTCTTGTTGAAAGCAGGGAGACTCAAATAAATATGGAGGAGTATGCCTCAGGATTGTATTTCATTTCTCTCCATGATGCCAAAGGAAAAATGCTCACTGTACCAGCTAAAATTATTAAACAATAAATAAAATTTCATTGGGATAAAAAAACATAAAATTCGATCCAATTATAGCCAGCATGAATTAATATTTTCATGCTGGCTTTTTTTTGTCCTACTTCTATTCATCCCCCTGGAAAAACATGATTCATCAGGGTTGTTTAAAAGGATTTCAATGAAAGGATTTTTGGTAATGATGTTGGTTGCAGATATTGTGTATCGTCCGGATAGCTATAGGGATTATTTCGATGGATTTTAATAAGTGTGGTAAATGACGACCAAAATAAATAAGCCTATTCATCTTTAATATTAATTCCATAAATCAACCAAAAAATCCATGTAATCGTGGTGAGTATTGCTATCGTAAGTGGAAACCAAATAGCTAACATTGCAAAAAGAGAGTACAATACGAAAGCATAAGATCCATTTAAACCATTTATTTTAATTTGGAGTCTTGCTTTTTCACTATGATATAATTGATTGGAAAGGGCTGTCCGGGTAATTAATATCCAACCTATGGCCTGAGAAGCCAGCACCGCATTAAAAAGAATTACGGAAGGCTCAGCATGATCCGATAAAACGTATTCTCCTAATAGTGAAGTAGGGAAGGGCATAATAACAACAGAGAGTAACAAAAATCCATTGGCATAGATGAAGGATCCAGATGATTTATGGACTAGTTTTAAGGTGTTATGATGATTGACCCAGGTAATAAATATGATGAAGAAACTCAGCACAAAAGCCGATATAGAAGGAATCATATGTTTTAAAACTTGCCAAAAATCTACGGAGCTATTAATAGTCGCCGTAGAGGGAATCTTAATATCGATGATCAGTAAGGTTAATGCTATAGCAAATACACCGTCGCAAAATGTTTCAAGACGGTTATTATGATTTGATTCAGGCATTTTAAGTTGGGTTTGATTTAGAAATATTTCTTCGGTACTAAGGCTTGTTAAGATAAATAGAATTACCAGTACTTAATTATAGTAAAAAATTGAGCACCTCGCATTCATGGTATGTTAAACACAGACGGCTGAAAGATAAGATCAAAAATGGTGGCTTTAAAATTGATGGTTGGAAAAGGTCAATATCCTTTTTGGACAATCTGAATTGGAGTGAAAAACAGGAATTGGGATTATTTTACTCTATTGGCAATTCAAAACTGATCATCCAGTTAATTCCGAATTTATCTTCAAACGTACCAAAATAAGATCCCCAAAAGGTTTTATCCATTGGCATTTTTATTTCTCCATCAACAGAAAGCGCCAGGAAGAGCCTGTCTGCTTCTTCTTTAGTATCTGTGGTAATGGAAAGGGAGAATGGCGGCGTGGGTATTATGTTTGGTGCAGCTTCATCCACATTATCGCAGCCCATTAACAGGGTTTCCGCACTAATGGGTAAAGTCACATGCATTATTTTTTCATCCACATCCGGAGGAAATAATGCCCTGTCTGAAGGCGGTAGCTCTTTATATCGACCGATAAATCTGAAGTCCCCACCAAAAGCTGATTTATAAAAATTGAAAGCTTCTTCGCAATTTCCTTTAAAAACAAGATAGGGGTTTACAGTTGTCATGATTTATTGATGATTGAATTTATATAATTGGCACCTGATATGAGGTTTGACAAAGATGCGATAAAATAGCAAAAATGTGTATCCATAAAATTGCAGAATGACTATTTCTCCTCAGTCCTGAGAGGAAATTTGTGAACATTGATTAGGTTATTTTTAAAAATTTCGAAAATGGAAATTCCTCAATCTGCCAAATTTGTGCAGCTATACTCAGTTCCATATCTTAAACTCTAATGTTAATTTTTTCTTTTGAATAAGCGTGCGCCAATCAATAAAGAGCAAGGCACAAAGAAGTAATAAACCAAGTATTAAACTTGCGATTGATTTCCAGGATAAAGCTTCCTCCAAAACATTATGGATATTTTTGGATGCGTAATTGCCTAAGTGAACTGCAATAGCATCACTGGTGAATTTACCAATAAAGAAAGCAGGAATAAGGCGCAATGGATTAACTTTTGCTATACCGCCGGCTAAAAAAATAGGTGTGGTGGGAAGCGGTAACAAGGAATAGGCTAATATGAACAATTGGCTTTGCCAACCTTTCTCTTTCATTTTGGCGCCGAGAAACTGAACATCTTTATTTTTTCCCGGTTTAATGAATTTATTGGCGACGAATGGAATATAAAGTGTGAGCACATATCTTCCCAATATCGAACCGACCACTCCAATTACGATGACCCACCAGGTATTCAACTTAAATAATATCTGCAACAAAACCATAATAGTAAAGGCCGGAGGGAAAGGAAAGGGAACAACATCAAATAAAAATGCTCCCAGGAAAACCAATAAATATTGCCACCACATATTTTGATCAGATTAAATAAGTCATTTATATTGAGTAGATCATCATTTTTTAGTCCTGATTGTTTTCATAATGGTTTTTTAGCCTGAACATGAAAAATATTCGTTTTGTATTTTTGAGCTTATACAAACCTATTGACGAAATTCACTGATTGTAATTATTTGTAAATGTTTATAATACAAAAGTGTTGCATAATCGAGATATGGTGTTACACGACCTTTAATAGAAGCTTACATGATTCACACATTGCGATATCTGAATATTGTAAAAATGGTTTTAATTGAAAATCACAATAGCAGCTACTAAAAGTATTAAGTAAGGCTTCCGGTAATTTTCGTGAGTTGTATTGACCTCTTTTTTATTTTTCAAGATAGCTGAAACAGTTTTAATAGTCCTTCGGAAAGATACCAGAATTTGCACCTGGTCATATTTATGGATGCCGATAAATAAATATGAGTCTAATGATTATCCGGATTTTCTTCCAACAAATCTAATCACAGAACCTTTTCCGTTATGAAATACTCCTTCATTCAATTCAATCTCTTTTTCTTCTAATTCAATAATATGAAAATCTTCAAAGTCTGATTTTATTTCGTCTATAGAGAACAACATGTCCAGATCTTTTGGCCCACCGACTTTTTCATTTTTAGCGATATAGTCAAGGTGGTTTTTACTGAAGGCTTCAAAAATAATGACCCCGCCTTTTCGCAAATATTGATTCAGTGTCTTGTGATAGGTTGATTTAATATCCGCCGGAAAGTGTGCATAAATAAGTGCGATGACATCAAAAGGTTCCGTGCTAAAATGTAAAAATTGTAATTCACCAACCTGGTATTCAATGGTTACTTTATTTTGGTCTGCAAGACTGAGTGCTTTATTTTTACCTTCTATGCTAATATCAAAAGCAGATACATTCCATCCAAGTTTAGCGGCAAAAACTGCATTGCGGCCTTCACCTTCTGCAGGAAATAGTATGGTCCCTGGATTTAATTTCTCCAATTGGTCTTTCAGATAATTATTAGGCTGTTCACCATATGCAAACTCCTCTTTTTTATATCTTTCATTCCATCGCTCTGTCCAGGAATCTTCCATTTATTTTGACTGTTATTGATATTATTATATAAAAAAGGAGGTCAATATTCACCATTGACCTCCTGTATACTATTTAATATTAAATCTTATGCAAATACCTGATCAAACGCCTGTTCAAAATCAGCTTTAATATCATCGATATGTTCAATTCCGACACTGATACGGATGAGATTGGGCAATACACCGGCATCTGCGCGTTCTTTTTCACTCAACTGTTCATGGGTAGTGGAGGCAGGATGAATCACTAATGATTTAGCGTCCCCGACATTAGCAAGATGGCTGATGAGTTTAACGGAATCAACAAATTTTTTACCATTGTCAAGTCCACCTTTGATACCAAATTGCAATATACCTCCATAACCATTCTTCAAATACTTGGTAGCTAAATCATGATAAGGACTGCTTTTCAATCCCGGGTACCAGACAAACTCTACTTTATCGTTTTTTTCAAGCCAGGTAGCCAGAGCCATTGCATTCTGTACATGTCGCTCTACCCGTAAACTTAATGTTTCCAATCCCTGCAAAAACAGGAATGAATTGAATGGGCTCAAGGAAGACCCAAAGTCACGTAGTCCCTCTACCCGTGCCCTGATGATAAAAGCAACATTGGGCATACCCAGTGGATTACCTTCACCAAAGATATCCCAGAACTTCATTCCATGATATCCTTCACTCGGTTCAGTAAACTGCGGATATTTACCATTACCCCAATTGTAATTACCACCATCGATGATCACACCGCCAATACTGGTACCATGGCCACCAATCCATTTGGTAGCAGAATGCACCACGATATGTGCACCTAATTTTAGTGGTTGGCATAAAAATCCACCGGCTCCAAACGTATTATCTACTATAAGTGGCAAATCATGTTTGTTACACATTGCGACTATTTTCTCAAAGTCAGGAATGTTCAATCGGGGATTGCCTATCGTTTCGAGATAGATCGCTTTAGTCTTGGCATCAATTAATTTTTCAAAATTTTCAGCAGAATCACCTTCAGCAAATCGTACATCGACACCGAGGCGTTTGAATGCAACTTTGAATTGATTGTATGTACCTCCATAGAGATAGGTAGTGGATATAAAATTATCACCTGCTTGTACGATATTATTCAAAGCAATAAATTGTGCAGCCTGGCCAGATCCGGTAGCCAAAGCTCCGACTCCACCTTCCAGAGCAGCCATTCTTTGCTCGAATACATCCGTAGTAGGATTCATGATCCGGGTATAGATATTTCCAAACTGGCGCAGTCCAAATAGGTTGGCTGCATGTTCCGAATTATCAAATCCAAAGGAGCTAGTTTGATAGATGGGTACAGCTCTTGCTTTGGTCGTAGGGTCTACAGACTGTCCGGCATGAAGCTGAAGTGTTTCAAATTTGTAATTAGACATGATGGGAAAAATTAAAAAATTATATAATAAGAGTTTTAAGAATAATACGATTAATTGGAATTATTAGCCGGATTTGAATGGCAACGTAGAATCTGGAATATTTATTATTGGTTTTTATTCATTTTAGAAATTCAAAGTAAAACTAAATCAACCATATGTACAAGGTATTTCCTACTAAACTGGTAGAAATATGATTTTTTTGATACTAACGGTGAGATATAATTAAGGATTAGGAGGATTTTTAGTGAGGATGAATGGAGTTACTCATAGTCAATCCGATGCGAAAAGTCGTGATATTTTAATTTACAACTCTGACTTTACCCATTGATCCAAAATAGCTAAAACCTATACCGGATCGATTGGAAAACTTTTGCACCATTTGCCAATATATCAACATGATATAACGGTCTTCCATTGTAACTTATTTTCCTACCTTTGCAAACTTAGAAGCATGGAGATCAAAAGGTATCTAGTCACATCGGCATTGCCATATGCCAACGGTCCACTGCACATCGGTCATCTTACGGGAGCTTATTTACCAGCGGATATCTATGTTCGGTTTCTCCGCCTCACCGGTAAAGAAGTAGTATGGGTATGTGGCTCTGATGAGCATGGTGCGGCAATTACAGTAAAAGCAAGAAAGGAAAACACGACACCACAAGCTATCGTGGATACATATCATGAATTGCTGAAAACGACGCTTGACCGGATAGGAATTTCTTTTGATATCTATCACAGAACATCCTCCCTCCTTCATCATGAAACAAGCCAGGAATTTTTCAGGACCTTGTATAAGAATGGAGAATTCGAAGAAATCGAAAGCCAACAATATTATGATGAAACCGTAGGTCAGTTTTTAGCTGACCGGTACATCATGGGCACCTGTCCTAAATGTGGTAATCCCAATGCATACGGAGATCAGTGTGAGCGTTGCGGATCTACTCTAAGTCCGACTGACCTCATAAATCCCGTCTCTACCTTAAGTGGAAGTATACCTGTGATGAGACCGACGACACATTGGTTTCTCCCATTGAACAGACATCAGGAATGGTTGCGCGAATGGATTGAAACAGGAAAACTGGATGGAGTAATTCATCATCTTCCGGAAGAGTGGAAACTTCATGTGCTTGGCCAATGTAAATCATGGTTAGACAGTGGACTCGAACCGAGATCTATGACCAGAGACCTGGACTGGGGTATCGATGTACCCCAAGAGATACCGGGATCGAAAGGAAAAAAACTTTACGTGTGGCTTGACGCACCAATAGGTTATATCAGTGCTACCAAAGAATGGGCAAAACAACATGATCAGGATTGGGAAAAATATTGGAAAGATCCGGAGACAGCATTGATTCATTTTATCGGGAAAGACAATATTGTATTCCATTGCCTGATATTTCCGGTGATACTTAAAGCGCATGGAATTACGGTTGAAACAGATTCTAATCATGCTGCGGCTGCTTATAATCTGCCTGTCAATGTACCTGCCAATCAATTCATGAATCTTGAAGGTGATAAGGTTTCTACCTCGCGCAATTGGGCTGTATGGATTCATGAATACCTGGATGAATGGCCGGGCAAAGAAGATCTGATGAGATACTACCTCATTAAAAACATGCCTGAACAACGGGATAGTGAGTTTACATGGAAAGGATTTCAGGATGCAACCAATAATGAATTAGTCAATAACCTCGCTAATTTTTTCAACAGGGTTGTTGTTTTGATCAATAAATATTATGAAGGTAAAATACCGGAATTCAATCCTGACAAAGGATTTACCGGGACGGAAGATCCGGACTTTGATTCATTCCACGAAGTAGAACTCCTCAATATATTTGACAGGATTCAGGATCTCAACCAAAGTATCCGGGAATTTAAATTCCGCGATGCATTAAAGAGCCTGATGGATTTATCCAGCACCGGCAATGCTATACTGCAGGCGAATGAGCCATGGAAAAAAGAAAAGACAGATCCGGAATTGGTAAAAGTAGTATTGAATTATTGCGGACAACTGGCAGCAGCTTTGAGTGTAGCGATCCGGCCATTCATGCCTTTTACTTCTGATAAAATGAGGGCTCAACTCAATCTGCCTTTACTGAAGGATAAAAATGAATTAAATGAATTGCTTGATGCATTATCAGAAGGTGAGGTATTACTAAAAGCGGGACATCAAATCAATGAAGCAATCCATATCTTTTCGAGAATAGAGCAGCCATTGATTGATGCTCAGATGGATAAACTTAAACGGGGCAAAGCACTCACTACACCGGCTGTCGTTAAAAGTGTCCCATTAAAAGAAACTATCCAGATTGATGATTTTAATAAAATTGATCTCAGAGCAGGCACCATACTTTCGGCTGAAAAAGTAGCTAAGGCAGATAAATTATTACACCTTCAGGTGGATCTGGGATTTGAAAAAAGGACGATCGTCAGTGGTATTGCGTTACATTTTGATCCGGCTAAGTTAGCTGGTCAACGGGTCGTGGTCGTAGCTAATCTGGCTCCCCGTAAAATGAAAGGAATAGATTCTAATGGAATGATCTTGCTTTCTGAAAACGAAGATGGCGGTTTGAAATTTGTAGAGCCAACGTTGGAAGCGGAAAACGGTAGCGTGGTCAAATGAGAACAAACATTATTCGCTTCATTTAAAATTAAGCCTGAATATTTGCATCTAATTTTCTCAAAAAATAATCCAAACTATATCCATATGAATTCAACGAGAAACAATTTATTAATAACCTTTCGAAATTCGATTTTCCCCGCATTAGGTTTGCTTTTATTGTTTTTTACTGGCTGCGCTCAAAAACAAAGTGGAGGCAATAAAACTGTCGATATTCAAATAAAGGTCAAAGGCCTCAATAATGGGACCTCCAAATTAGGAGGCACTTTTGCTGATCAGCATTATTTTGTCGATTCTTTTAAAGCAGAATCCGGCATGATTCATATTCAGAGAGATAGTTTATTTAGAAGTGGTTTGTATTTTTTAATTCTACCGGATGATACAAATATTCAACTTTTACTGGACGCAGATCAGGTTTTTTCTATGGAGACTGAAACTGGAAATTTAATCGAAGCCTTGAAAGTCACCGGATCCGTAGACAACGATCTTTTATATCAATCCATTAAACTGGTGGAAAAACAGGAAAAGGAACAGCTCAAACTCCAACAAGCAATCCAGGGCAAACCGGATACAGATCCTGCCGTGATTGCCTACAAAAAAACAGTTGAAGACTTTAGAAAAGCAAGGAAAAATCAAATCGATGGATTTAAAAAAACTAATCCCGAAGCGTTCATCACCAAGTTTAAACTGGCAGGTTTAAATCCTGAAGTAAAAGATATCCGTAAAGCAAATGGTGACCCTGACCTCGAAGCTCAAACTGTGGCATTCAGGAATGAATATTGGGACATGATAGATTTCAAAGATCCACGATTCATGTATACCCCATTGATGGCAAATAAGGTGAAGGCATATTTTACAGATTTGATTTCTCAACACCAGGACACGATCGTAAAATATATAGATGCCTTGATGCCCAAAGCATTGGAAAACCCTGACTTTTTTAAATACTTAAGCAATTGGTTGTTGTTTAAATATGAACCCGGTAAAACTACCCTGATGGATGGTGAAGCTGTATTTTCTCATGTAATCCTGAAATATTTTACAAAAGAAACAACCCCCTGGATGACTCCGGGATCATTGGCGGATTTGCAACGCAGAGCAAAAGAAATGTCAGGCAGCTTACTCAACCATAAAGCCCTTGACGTCATAGCAAAAGATACGAATGGCGAAACGAAATCTATCTATGGAATCAAATCCCCTTATATCGTGGTCTATCTATATCATACAGATTGTGAACATTGCCAGAAGGAAACTCCGATCTTGTCGCAAATGTATCCTCAATTAAAAAGCAGAGGCGTGGAGTTTTTTACCATTGCCGTGAATACGACGGACGCTGAATGGAAAAAATTTGTGACCAAATACGGAATGGGTCAATGGACCAATGTATTCGACCCCACCAATGTGTCAATATATGGTAGATTTTATGTAGATAATACTCCCGAAATCTATGTTTTGAATAAAGACAGAATGATTATCGGTAAAAATCTTAAACCGGAGCAGGTGAATACGATATTGGATCTTGAGGAAAAGAAGTGATTGAATAAATTACAAGTTACGAATTACGATTGACGAATGATGGAAATAGCGAATTACAAATTAAGATTTGCAAATAAGAGCTAACTCTCTCAAAGCTTGGCCATACTTGATTTACAAATACGATTTAAAAAATGGGCAATAGCTGTAGTATTGCTTACTAGAAAATTTCCAAGTGAACCTGAATTCAAAGCATGCAGAAATCAATTAGTAAGGTCTGCACCTTCTTCAGCAGCAAATTATAGGGCAGCTTCCAGAGGAAAATCAACGGCTGATTTTATCCACAAACTTAAAATAGTAGAAGAAGAATTAGATGAAACAATTTTTTGGTTGGAGTTTATCATTGAATTAATTCCAGGTTTAAAAGAAGAGATTAACCCAATCATGAAAGAATCTCATGAGCTTTTAGCTATCGTCGTGGCATCTATAAAAACAGCACGAAACAATAAGTCCTAATTCAGAAATTCGTCATTCGTAACTCGTAATTCGACATTCGTAATTTGACCTACATTCTCCTCTGTCTTCTCATCCGCATCATTGAAGGGTCACCGCCCATAAGATGTTTTTGCTGGCCTCGTTGCTGAATAGCTTTTTCGAATTGTTTAATTTGTTCTTTGATGGCAGGTTCAGTGACTTTGTACTCTTTGATTTCTTTCATATAAACCTGGGCCTGATTCCACTTATTTTTTAAAGCGCTGAAATTGGCTAATTGAAGTGTGACCATGGCTTTTTCATTGCCGGAAGGAAGGCCTATTTCTTTAGATTTTAAAAGAAACTCCTCCGCCTTGTCATAGATTTTCATTTGAGCAGCTATAGAACCTTTGATCATATAAAAATAAGACCGGTTCGGTTTGTAGAGCCACTGAGGGAAGAAGGTGAGGTCAAGTCGTTTATTACTTGCAGTAAAATCTGTTTTTTCCATGAATTGAGCTGCTGATTGTACAGTACCCAACAGAATATAACTGGCTAATAATAACAATCCGATTAAGAAAAAAGGAAAGGCATACCAAAAGCCAAATGCAAAAGCTAAGGCCACTCCGCCAAGCAGGCATACTGCAATGGCAGCGAATTTTAAGTAGATATTGAAAGTAAACATGAGAAAGCAAAAATAGGTAAAAATCTGAGGGGGTGGGGAATTACCTTAAGTTGGAAGATTTAACATATTTAAGTTTGAAAGACCTTATGTTTTCAAATATCGTTTATCACTGACCAAAACCCAATTGGTCTTAATGTCCAAAAAATGAGCATGCGGAAATACCTTAAGAAAAACATTCTCAAAATGATGCATATTACCCATGATTTGATTGGGTTCTATAGCAACCCGGTTGTACAAAACCAAGCCATGCGGTGAGAGCGAGGAAACTAATTTTTTAGTAAAAGCCAGTGATTCAAATTTTGGAGGTATCAGATCATCAATAAAAATATCAAAGAGGATAAGATCATATTTCCTCGTGTTCTGATAAATAAAATGATAAGCATCTGCGATAATAAACTCTATAGGAGATTCAACGGAAGGCGAGATATATTTATTAAAGAGATAAAGAATGGCTTCATCGATCTCTACAGCAGTAATATCAAGTGGCGGTTTAGTTTTTTTTTCAACGATCTGGATTACGGAACCAAGTCCGAGGCCGAGGACTAATACACTAGCCGGTTTAAATTTTACCCAATCAATTTTATTCGCAGTAACCCGGAAATTATGATACAAATCTTCATAGCTATAAATCACTTTCTCCGTATGCAACTGATACCTGCCCCGCAGCATACTGACTGTAAGGGATTTGCTGTATTCACTTTCAACAGTTTCAAGTACAACTTCTGAAAGATAGGATTTGCTTTTTTGAAGCCATTCTTTTTTACTCAAAACAATGGGTTGATTGATGAATTAATGAATTGTTTTAGCGGAAAAATCCGACCATCAACATCGTCAACACGGAAAATACCATTAAGGTGACTGCAATCAGCGTAAGAACACCATATGCTTGAAAATAATTTTTAAGATTGCCAAAGGAGGAAGTGACTATGTCGGGATCGTTTTCACGAAGCCCTTGTTTGATTTCATTCCCGAATTTAAAAGTCCACCAACTAATGACAAAATAGATTGCGGTTATAATCAGGTACAATAAGCCTATAAATACTGTTGACCCTTTCAGAAATCCTGAGGAAGATGCTTCTGGATTAGCTGCAGCGATCATGGACATCATAGAAGGTCCACCGGTGATCAATAATATGGATAATAATCCAAAGAAAGCGGTAAATACGAATCCCATGATTCCTATAAACCTGGCCCAGGAGCCGGCTACTACAAGATGATTTTTGCTGTCAACGGATAAAAGCTCCTGATCTTGATCTGATTCCATGTTTAACTTGATTTGGTTCAAAGGTA
>JBDTUE010000112.1:0-13046 GCA_040007895.1 Saprospiraceae bacterium
ATCGTGCGCATACCCTGGACTACTCAAATAGAACCCTATGATTACCTTGCTGCGTATTGCCATGGTTTAATGAGAATAAATACCATATGCATGGATCTTTGCAAGGATATATGGATGTATATTTCTATGCAGACATTAAAACAAAAAGCGATTGCCAATGAAATTGGTTCTTCGGCTATGCCCCATAAAGTCAATCCGATAGATTTTGAAAATGCTGAAGGTAACCTGGGTTTAGGCAATGCCCTATTAGGCCATTTTGCAAATAAACTTCCTGTTTCAAGATTGCAACGGGATCTTACAGATAGTACGGTACTAAGAAATCTGGGTGTCCCTCTCGGACATTCAATGATTGCCTATCATTCTATTTTAAAAGGCTTAGGTAAAATCGATATCAACCAAAAAGCAATTGATGAAAGTCTCGAGGCCAATTGGGTTGTCGTTGCTGAAGCTATTCAAACCATTTTACGAAGAGAAGGTATTCCCGATGCTTATGAATTATTAAAAGAACTTACAAGAGGTAAGTCTGAAGTTAGTAAAAATGATATTTTAGAATTTATCGAGAATTTACCAGTCAGCCATGAGATAAGATTAGAATTAAGGAATATTACCCCCCAGAATTACATTGGGATATTTCCAAAATAAAGGGATAATGATAGACTGTTCAAATCATCAGGCAGAACCCTGCCGCTGATGAATGCCGGATCCCGAAAAAAAAGTCCTTTCTTGATGAACAAAATCACCTGAATTACATTTATGTAATGTGCCTACATCGATTGGAATCATTGGTGCAGGGTATGCTGGTATGACTGCAGCTGCCCTATTAGCTAAACAAGGCTATTCGGTGAAAGTCTTTGAAAAAAACGATACCCCTGGTGGCCGGGCTGGTATTATTGAAGAACAGGGATTCAGATTTGATAAAGGACCGAGCTTTTATTGGATGCCAGACATCTTTGAACGATTCTTTAATCATTTTGGTAAGTCCGCTGGAGATTATTATCAATTAATAAGATTGGATCCATCTTATAAGATATTTTGGAAAGATCGGGAACCGATCAACATGCCCGCTAATCTTAAAGAAGCGGAATCATTATTTGAATCCCTGGAAGCAGGTGCTGGTATCAAACTCAGGCATTTTTTAGAAGAAGCTAAAAAGAAATATGAAATCGGGATCGGTGAATTTGTATACCTCCCTTCTCTTTCATTCGGAGAATATATGGATTGGCGCTTAATTAAAAATATGTTCAGTCTTGATTTGTTTCAATCCATGACGAGACATATTGCCAAACATTTTAAAAACAAATACATCCAACAAATATTGGAATTTCCAGTATTATTTTTAGGAGCCAAACCATCCAGTACTCCTGCATTATACAGCTTGATGAACTATGCTGATCTGGTACTCGGTACCTGGTATCCGCAGGGTGGAATGTATGAAGTATCAAAAGCATTTTACAAGGTTGGTGTTGAACTTGGAGTGCAGTATGAATTTAACAGGGAGGTGCAGTCGATTCATTCCAATGGTCCTGATCAGGTTTCCCTCACGATTAACTCAGGGGATACGTACACTTTTGATTACGTGATTGCAGGTGCAGACTATCATCATGTCGAATCAGAATTATTGAATAAATCTTCAAGATCCTATAGTTCCCGATATTGGGAAACGAGGTCTTTAGCACCATCTACCCTACTCTACTTTCTTGGATTTGATATGATCGTTCCTAACCTTGAACATCATAGCCTCTTTTTCGATGCCTCCTTTGATCAACATACAAAAGATATTTATGATCAACCCTCCTGGCCAAAGGATCCATTATTTTATACGAATAGTTCAAGCCTTACAGATACTGCATGTGCACCTGCGGGACACCACAATCTTGTAGCTCTGATTCCGGTATCGACTGAATTAATTGACAGTGATGAAATTAAAGCACAATACCTTGAAATTATTTTAAATCGCCTAAGTTTTCATAGTGGGATGGATTTACGAAGGCACCTGGTATATCAAAGATCATATGCTCAGCGGGATTTTATTCAGGACTATCATTCATTTAAAGGCAATGCATATGGTCTGGCCAATACGCTGATGCAAACCGGACCCTGGAGACCATCTACTCAAAGCAAAAAAATAAAAAATTTATATTTCACCGGACAACTGACAGTTCCAGGACCTGGGCTTCCACCAGCTGTTATCAGCGGAGAAATTGTTTCAACTTTTATTCATAAACAAATAACAAAACAACATTGAGTAAAATGTTATTTGATCGGGTAGCAAAAGATTTTAGTAAAAAGGTAACGACTACCTATAGTACTTCCTTTTCTATTGGAATATCGCTATTAGATCAGGGCATACGAGATGATATCTATGCCATATACGCTTTTGTACGATTTGCTGATGAGATTGTAGATACCTTCCATTTTTATGATAAGCGAAGTTTGTTAGAAGACTTTTGCAAGCAGACTTATATGGCGGTTAGTCAAAAAATAAGTATGAATCCGGTATTGCATCAGTTCCAGCAAACGGTAAATAAATACCAAATCGATTCGGAATTGATTGACGCTTTTTTGAATAGTATGAAGATGGATTTAGATTTTGCGTGTCATAGTCAATCATCCTATGAGGAATACATTGTTGGTTCTGCAGAAGTGGTTGGATTGATGTGTCTCAAAGTGTTTGTACAGGGTGACCAGTCCTTATATTGTTCCCTCACTCCGTATGCGAGACGTTTAGGGGCGGCCTTTCAAAAAGTCAACTTTCTTCGGGATATAAAAGCGGATGCGATGGGACTTGGAAGGCAATATTTCCCAACCTGGAAAGAAGGAGAACCATTTGATGAAATTATTAAACAACAAGTACTTTATGATATCCGGGAGGATTTTAAAATAGCCAGGGAAGGAATATGCAAGCTACCTATTGGCTGCAAGGTGGGAGTCTATGCAGCCTACGTGTATTACAAAGCATTGTTATTAAAAATAGGTAATACACCCAGTTCACAATTGATGGAGGCCAGGATCAGAGTAGATAATTTTTCAAAACTACTCCTTTTGTGTTATGCCGGGGTAAGAGTTAAATTAAATTATGTTCGATGAGAGTATTTACAAAATCCTGGTCTATATGGCTTCCCATCAACTTGGATCAAGCATGGAATTTTTTCTCAAGACCAGAAAACCTCAAATTGATTACTCCGCCGGATATGCAGTTTAAGCTTCTGTCTGAACTTTTAAATACTGAAATGTATGAAGGTATGTTTATTCATTATTCAGTTAAGCCCATTTTGGGGATTGAAGTAAACTGGGCCACTGAAATTACCCATATTAAACCATTACAATATTTTGTAGACGAACAACGAAGCGGCCCTTATAAGATTTGGCATCATGAGCATCATTTTAAATTAAAAGGAAATGGTGTTCAGATGGATGATTTGCTTCATTACGCTTTACCATTTGGTTTCATCGGACAAATGGTCAATGAAGCATTTATTAGTGACAAGATTGACAGTATCTTTGCTTACCGGAAGCAGGAATTAAAAACCAGGTTCGTATGATGATCCATATTTTAATTACCATCGTCACTTTTTGTACCATGGAGTTGGTGGCCTGGTCAGCTCATAAATATCTGATGCATGGTTTTCTATGGTCCTGGCATCACGACCATCATGATCCCAAAATAAGATCGCATGATTTTTTTGAAAAAAACGATCGTTTCTTTTTGGTGTTTGCCGTGCCAAGTTTTTTATGTTTTCTTACCGGATTATTAACGATATATACTTCATTTACATTTATTGGAATAGGTATATTGATTTATGGATTTTGTTATTTCATGGTTCATGATGTTTTTATCCACCAGCGATTTAAATGGTTTAGGAATTCAGATTTTATTTATTTCAAGGCTATCCGAAAAGCACACAAAATCCATCATAAACATTTAGGTCCTGAGGATGGTGAGTGTTTTGGAATGCTCTGGGTACCTATGAAATATTTCAGAGAAGCCCGAACGGTCCGGTCTTAATCAATTGTTGATTACCTGGCAGCAGGGAATTTGTTTTGAAAAGATATATTTCTATATTGAGTTATTTCACCTCCAGGGTATATGGGGACACCTACATTTCTAGTTACTTTGCCAAGCACATAATCAAATTCATTTTGAATTTTGAATCTGCGAAAAACTTTATTTAAGGAAGTAAAATCTATAATTCCATGGGCATTCTGGAATTATATTTCAGATAATAGCTTTTCTTTCATTTTAATAAATTCAGCTTCAGTTATATGTCCGCTTTCTTTCAACTTGCCAAGTTCACCTAGTTTAGTAATGACATCGGCCGTTGCGCCGTGGCTGACTTTTTTCATTAATTCTTCCGTATGTTTTTCTTCTTCCCGGATATTTTTTGCTACTTCCTTTCCTTTTTCAAACATTTCATCATACACTTTTTTTAATCTCGAAAGATCAAAATCAAGAAAAGTACCTCCTGTTTCAAAATGTTTTTTAAATGCCTGGCCTAAAGCAAACGTTGAAGCCCCGGACAAAATGGACACTGCCATACCACCAACAAAACTACCTGCTCCAGGTATAAATTTTACAACTGTACGTGCAGCCAATCTTGCCAGTCCGGAAGATGTAAGAGAACTAATAATTGCTTTTCCCTCAGACTCTTTAAATTCAAGTTCATAGACCCTGCAAAGTTGTCTTACCATATCCAACTGGATAGCTCCAACTGCAAAGAAATCTACTACTGGAACAGGAATGAACCCTGCGCCCATTGACCAAACCAAATGATTCCGCACTACTGCATTGGCTTCCTGGTCACGATGACTATGTTCAGATTCTGTAAGATCACTCATATGTGGAATTGTTTTGTACAAATATCTTCATTCTCTATGGTCCGGCCAAGTATCATCGACAAATCAAATATCCAGACAGATGAAGCGTTAAATATGGATGTATTTATCTTTTGTTCTTTGCAAAATGTAGATACATGCGTATGGTTTTTAGGATAGAATCAACCGGCATAATAAAAGGTATAGATGATAGAATACCTGAAATCCAGGGATTCCCGATCCATTTGCAATTAAATTATTAACCCTAAAAAGTATGCGTTGATTATAACTATTTAAAAATAATATTGTTTATTATTGACCATGAAAACAGTACTACATACAGCACAAAGCCGGGGCCATGCTTTTTTCGGATGGCTGGATAGTTATCACTCTTTTAGTTTTGGACAATTTCATGACTCCAAACGAATGCATTTCGGAGTATTGCGGGTGTTAAACGATGATACTGTTTCCGGCGGAAGGGGATTTGGATTACATCCACATGACAACATGGAAATCATATCGATACCACTGGAGGGTGATCTCGAGCATAATGATAGTATGGGAAGTAATGCAGTGATCCATAGTGGTGATGTACAGGTGATGAGTGCAGGTACCGGGATTGTTCACAGCGAATACAATAAAAACAAAGACGCCCCAGTCAAATTTTTACAAATTTGGATTATGCCCTCAAAGCCAAATGTAAAACCAAGATACCAACAAATTACCCTGGGTTCACTAGTAGGTAATGAATTAACTCAAATCGTATCTCCTTTGCCTGAAAGCGCAGGTGTCTGGGTACATCAGGATGCATGGATTCATTGGGGAAATTTTACTAAAAACGTTTTCACATCCTATCATCTCAAAAGACCTGGAAATGGAGCCTATGTATTTATTTTAAAAGGAGTTCTTGAAATCAACGGACAAGTATTGCAATCACGTGATGCTTATGGAATGTGGGATACAGAGCAATTTGATATAAAAGTCAACGATGATTCTTCTTTTTTAATAATAGATGTGCCGATGGAGTTGTGAGAAATCTTTGGGATACTTATAGAAGCCAGTAAATGGGAGTTAAGGTTGAGGTTTTAGGATAAGGTTGAGATTAAGGTTGAGATTAAGGATAAGGTTAAGATCAAGGTTCATTTAATAGTTATAACTTCTCCATTTGTATGTCCATTAAATTCAGGAGCATACATGCATTGCATTGTACTAATACCATTGGAGAATACTCCTCGTTGAGATACTCTTACCGGATACTCTAAAACATAGGTGCCGGTAGTTATATGATCGAAGAAAAAATTGGTAGACAGGTCTTTGGTGCTTTCGTAATATCCCAATCCTCCCTGGTATTTGTATTGACTGATTACATCGATTGGTTCCAACCCTGCGGCTCGCAAGTCCTTAAGATGAATGTACTCCATAGGCCTGTCAATTTTGATTTCTAACCTGATAATAAGTTTATCGCCTACGGCCAAAGTAGTGAAAGGTTTTAGTGTGGTTTTATTTCCTTCGGTAGATTCAACAAACATTTTTTTCTGAATGGTAAATGGTTTACTTTCCGAAGCACTCACTTTATTCAGGTCCTCAAAATATTGCCAATAGACAGCTCCCCACAAGACATGATTATTTGGATTTTGAACAGTAAGATGTGATAGTTTTGAATTGATTTCGGATTTATCCTTCTTTATTTTAAAGTATCCAATACCTGCAATCGTTTGATCCGGTGCTACTATCAATTTTTCTCCCGCCAAAGTAATGGTAGGAATAATCGAGGATTGGGCCCAATCATTTCCATTCAACATTAATGCGTAAATCGCAGCTGCCGTTGCCTTTGTACTTGGCCAATGATTAGTTTGTTTATTTTTCAATAACCACAGCCTCATTTCATTTATAACATTCGGATCACTTTTTGTTTCTGCGTAAGTTTCAATAAGTAAGGCCTGTGTTTCTATTGGTAATTCGAAGAATCTATAACCAGCATCAAACTTCCAATACATGCCTAATTCTTCACTGTGTTGAGCTTTTTCATTTAGGGAAGCCATGATTTTTGAAGGAATGACGGAAGCAGGTCGCCATCGATGAAGCAATAAAGCAATCAGTCCCTGGTTATATAAATTTTGTTTAAGCCATTGTTTTTCTGTCTCACCAATAAAATAAACAAATGCCGATTTATCTTTGATCTCATTCTCCATATAAAACGACCTTGCATACAGGTAATGAATTGCAATATCAGGTAACCCTATCGAATCTTTTTTTGATACTTTTTTCATTTCATTAAAATACCTGACTACTTCATTATCGCAATACAGGATGGCTTTTTGGAGGATTTCATTAAGGCCAGGATCATCGATCCCTAATTTTTTCAGATGTCCAAGTGATTCCACTACGTACTGTGTAATATACCAATCATCCCTTCCACCAAACCATGGAAATCCACCATTTGATAATTGACGATCTCGTAATACCTGAATGATATGATCTTTTTCTGAGGCTAGTTTATTGATGTCAAATAAAAGGGCGATCATTTTTTGCTGATCTTCTTCCTTAAGTGCATCTTTTACCCAGGGTGTTTCTTCAAGAACAGCGGATTTAAGTTCCTGATTTTTTTGTAATGGGCTTTTCAGATCTCCTTTGCGATTCCATTCATCGAATATTGCTTTAATTTTAGGATTGGATTCTACTACTTTAGCTGCAAGTGCATTTGCATAATACCTGTTTACTAATTGTTCAGTACACTCAAAAGGATATTCCATCATGTATGGAAGAGACTGAATCGCATACCATACCGGATTGCTAGTACATTCCAGGGTATACTGATGATTCTTCAGACTTGTAGAGTTCATTTTTGTAACCATTGATGCAAAGTCAAATGTTTTTTCCTGTTTAGCTCTTACCTGGAAAGGATAAGATTCGGTAATCAACATTCTATTCGATAATACAGGTATTACATTTTCCTCCCCATCACTCATGCTCCCGGCTTCAGCAATCACTCTATATCCCAGCATACCAGAATAGTCTGTAGGTATTTTCAAATTCCATGATAAAGGACTGGATTCTCCCGGGGGGATTGTAAAGTTGGATTGAACCGCTTTTAAATTAAATATATTATCTAAACTTGCCCCGGACAATGGATCAAATAATTCAATTCTTGCTTTTCCTGAAATGGACTTTTCCGATAGATTAGAAACCTTTGCAGGAAACTCAAGTATATCGCCCATTCTCACAAACCGTGGGCTATTTGGAAATACCATAAGTTCTTTTTGAGTTATCACTTCTTTTTCCAGATAACCGCTCTTAAGATCTTGTGTATGACCGAATAACATCAATCGCCATCTCGTGAGTGCTTCATTCATTTTGAATTTTAAAATGAAATTTCCATCTGCATCCGATTTTATCTCCGGGAAGAAAAAAACAGTTTCATTCAGATTTTTTCTTGGTTGAATGGGAGGGCTCACTGGAGATGATCCATCCTTTGCTGTCGCTTTTTCCTCATCTTTAGTGTCCATTTTGCTAGACGGTGGGTTCGGCACAGCTTGTGCACTTTCTTTATTCATCATGGCATCGGCTTGCGGACGCATTGATTTCATCATTTTACCTCCTCTTGCATCGTAATACCGGTTATACATTTCAAATCCAAACCAGTTGAGGTTTCGATACTGTATACTTTCTATTTCTTTGTATGGGATATTTTTAAATGATATTACATTGGACCCATTGGCCATAAACCCTACTGATGTATAAGATAAGGCAGCGAGATAATTTAATCTGAATAGATCATAATTCCATGCATGCGGATATAAGGCATCCAGGGATTGATCATACATACTAGCTACTAATTCTGCAACTAATTTTTCATTTCCTTTTCCTGAAATTTTTAGTTTCCATTCCTCATCTTGCCCCGGCAATAATTTATCCCTGAATGAAACTGTCTCAATCGTTAATTCCTTATTGGTCCATAAGATTCCGTATTGGATGGATTCCGTATAAACCCTGTTGTTATTGACCATGATCCAATGGAATTGATTCATCTCTCCCCTGTCCGTCTCACTAAGCTTTATAGAATTATTTATGGACTCTTTACTTATTATCCATTGGCTTTCAGCATTTCCTGAAGAGGTCTGTAATATATACTGCGGTGACCCTTTTGACTTAAGAATATACTGCAACGATTCACCGGGTTCAAGTGCGCTTTTATTTTGATAAACAGCTAATGATTTGATACTTGCAAACTGGCTTTGTAGGGGAGCTTCTACCCAAAAAAATTGTTCGTATTTAACCTCTGCCTGATGAGAGTCTTTAGCTAAGGCTTCTAATTTATAAATGCCTGTAGCCAAAACAGAGCTGAATACCACAGGTTTTCCACTGTCAAAATTACCATTTAAAACTATACTGGAAACAGGCCAGGTGGTAACCAGATCTTCATCGTTGTAAATATCCAGTGGAAACCAGGTATGATAACTCTTTTCGTCATAAATGAATTGATCCGGTTTATTCCAATATCTCGATCTTGGAATTTTATCGGGCTCTGAAAGTTTTGATATTTTAAAATTACCATTTACCAACAGGGATTGACCATTAAGATCAGTACCGGACAACGTAAATGACTTCAGGCTATCTTTATTTTCGTATTGGTTAAGCGAAGAAGAAAGTATCAGATTTTTATTTCCAATTCTCAGACTGGTACTCTCAGACCTGGTTTCACCCGTAAAATCGGTAATGTCGACATCGATTGTATATATAAAACTTGCATCTTCGTTCTTAAGATCAGTTCCAGGTTCGGCAAGTGCGGTAAAAGGAATTACAAATTTACCAGCGCGATCGGTCATCAATTTTCCCTGACTTATAATTTTTGGATTGGAAGGATAAGGATAATAAGATTTCCAATGCCACCAGGGCATTGGTCTTATCCAACGTTGTCTTGAGACTTTGTATTTTAGGTTCGCTCCGTCCACCGCATTTCCAGCAAGATTTTTAGCATATCCACTAATCGAAACCGATTCATTAAGGTTTGCAACAATTTTCGCGGTATCAAATTTTACTTCAAATTTTGGCCGTTTGTATTCCTCTACATTAAATGAAACACCCGATTGATTAAGACTTGAGATCAAAGTCATACTACCGGATAAACCTGCTACAGGTGCCGTAAAAGAGCCATTAAACGACCCAAAGTCATTACTCACGAAATTTTTCCTGGAAACCTCCTTGCCATTGGCGTCGTTTAATATAACTTCTAATTTTTTATTCTTTATGATTTGTACTTTGCCATTGTCCTCCCTCAATAGTGCCAAACCTTTAAAATATATAGTCTGCCCAGGCCGATAAATGGATCTATCAAGAAAAAACAATACATCCTCTACATCCTTTTGATTTTGATTATAATAGGATGCGTTGGAAAATGCATCGTCTAACCATAAATAATCGTTTTCTTTTTCAATTTTGACGGAATAGTTTTTATTTTTTGGCAGATCAATATGTACCTTCCCATCACTATTCGTGTTGGAAGAAGTTTGAAAAATCCATTGATTTCGTTGAAGTGAGGGTTGATATTGATTTTCATAGAAACTCACTTTTACATTCGATAGCGGAGCTCCGGTTTCCCTTTGTACAACAATCAGATCATTTTTTGAAGTAGTGTTTATTTTGGCGTCATAATACTGGTTAAACGAATGGAAATAAGCAAGGTTGGATACATGGGTATACAATAAGGAGATTAAATCCTCTCCATTCCTCATTTGCAAATTACTTGAAAGCAAAACAGCATACATACCAGCAGGTAATGCATCTATTTTAATTTCAACCGAATGATGCTGCAAATCTTCTGTCCCGGGAAGGTTTTGCTCCATGGTTTTCACTGAATTTTCTGCAAGTAATTTGTTAATCCACTGACCTTCAGGAATTCCATAGATCTCTTGTCTCAAATTGAGTGAAACAGGAATAATCCGAATGAAGACTTTGTTTGCATTTTGGTATTCGACCAATAATCTGAAAGGATTACCAATAGAATTTACTCTTTCTGCCTGCCCCTGTAACGATGGTTGTGTCAATTCCGTCAGGAGATTTTCAGCCTGCAAAGCTTCCTCGGTGCCAGGGTAATTCTTCATAATAAGGCGAAGTACTGTTGCAGCTTTCACCAGGTGCATTTTGTATACAGAATCTTTAGAGTCCGGCTGATATTTCCTTCCCTGAGTGCTATATAATTGAGCTTTATTTAGAAAAAATCCAGCAGCTTGTGATTTGGGGCCGAGTACATTAATCCACTGGTCCAGAGCTGCTTCGTAGAGTTCATCTTTCTTTTCTCCTGTAAATTGACTATAAATGTATTGAAGTCGTTTCCTGACGACATCGATCCATGCTGATGGGTCACTATCTTTTTGATGGAAGGATTCAAGAGATTTGAATAATTGAATCAGCGAGTAAAACAAGGATGCTGAATCAGCTTCATTTAATTTGAATTTGAGGAATTGATCCGTGTGGCTAAAAAGGATAGGGTCATCAATGGAAATATCCAGATCCGGGAAATCAAGATCGGCACGGCTATTCTCAAAATAATCTAAAGCTCGGTGAGCAAGGATATCGAATAAGGATGGTCTAAGCAGATCGCTTTTCTTGCCTTCCGTCAGAATAGTCTGGTAGTCCTGTACAGATGCGACCTTCAGGGAGGGTTCTTTTATTGAAGCAAGGTAATGCATCCTGATTGTTTTTAAAAAATCTGAAGCACTCCAGTTCCCAATGTCACCTGCTTCAACCCCTACTATTGCTGTGCGGTCTTTAATCTCCCAAAGATTCATATTGAAATAATTGGAAAAAAGCTCTGCCAGCACCGAATGTAGGACCGACCTGACGATATTATCATCAGAAGATTTGAGCTCCGTTTCCAACAGGTTGATACTTTTCACCACTCCCTGCTCGTCCAAACTTGCTGTATACTTAGCTCGATGAATCAATGATTTTATTTGCTGTACCCTATTTTTATCAAGTCTGGAAAATGAATAAATAGAATCTACCAGCGACAACGCTGATTTTGGAAGACCATCTTCCTCCAGTTTTTGGACCTGTTTCCAGAGATTTTCGTAATCATGGTTCATAGCAGAATCCTTTGTATTTGGTTTAGAACCCGCACACTGACTTAATAGTAGGAATCCGTAGATTATTAAGAGATTGCATAGTATCCTCATAAGTAGAAATTATATCTTTAAGTAGATGCATTTTAAGTAAATAAAGTTAGCTGATATCATGGATTAACTGCTGATTAACATTTTTGCTATTTATTTATGTTGGGCAATGAATGTTTATTTCGCTTCGGATTTAAAATTCAATATTTTATTAGATTTATTTCGGTGTATAAAAACTAGCAGTTCGAGCTTCGGGCTTTGCTGTTTTACTTGGTCCCTAAATAATATCCGTGCTCTACTCTATGAAAATGATAGGTTGAAGTCTTCATTTAAAGATCTCGTACCAAGAGCCGATAATATGAGGTTTTTTAATACTCCACCTTTTGTGAACAGAGAAATAATAAGATGTTGAAAAAAGACCATTTCAATTGGCTTATGACTAATTAAAGAACACTCCTTATTAGCTCCTTGATTCTCTAAATCCTAGCTGTAATTCAAAATTTGTTTATTCAACGCCGTTCTATATTTAACACTATTTAAACAATTTAACATATTTAAATATGCTTGTTAATATTTTTATTTTAACAAATTGGAGGACTTAATATTTTAACATTTAGGAATAATATGGAAAATGTATGATTTGCTTATTTGGGATCACCATAGAGGGTGTATTATGTTACCGTAGATTCGATGGGATTGTCAGGTATTCAATTGAGAGGGCGAGTATCAGGGTTAAAGGATTTGGTAAAGATTTCCCTATTGATATAGCGGTCAATTTAGCAGGATTCGGTCAATTCAAATAGTCTGACTATATAAAATTCCAGTTTTATCCGTGACCATTATACGGGTGCTTTTAAGTGAAGTTTAGGCTCGCGGAGTGAATTTATTATCTACATTTTGGACAAACATGCCAAGTGAATAAATTCTAGTCATTTTTAACAAAATGTATATTATTTTAGTTTAATTAAAATATGTACGTTATTTGATATACAACGTATTATATAATGTTATTTTTATTAAAATGTATCGAACTACGTTTCATTCCAAAAGCACATAACTACCTGATAATATAAACATGCGCTTTTTGATACCTTTATAATTGAATTTATTGGTTTACAATAA
>JBDTUE010000113.1:0-13037 GCA_040007895.1 Saprospiraceae bacterium
AAATTACAAATATTCTTTCCACCAATGATCCTTCGGATAATCTCCATTGACTGTAATCAGCTCTCCGATTCTTGGTGTAGTCACTTCTACATTTAATTCCTGTGCTTTGATCAACATCCGTTCTACTGGTTCAGTCCAGGAATGAAAAGCCAATGTAAAAGCACCCCAGTGAATCGGCATGATGACCTTTGCTTTTAAATCGATTCCCGCCTGAACACCCTCTTCCGGCAACATATGGATCAAAGCCCAATCCTTATAATATTGTCCGCATTCGAGCATAGCAAAATCAAATGGGCCATACTGATCGCCGATTTCTTTAAAATGAGGACCATACCCACTATCTCCACTAAAGAAAATATTTTCTTTACCGCTTTTTAATATCCACGAACACCATAAACTTTTAGCACGGTCGCCGATACCTCTTCCGGAAAAATGCCGGGCCGGAGTACATACTAATTGCAAACCATCCATGGTCATGTCCTGCCACCAATCCATTTCAATAATTTTATCATCGGCTATACCCCACCGGATAAAATGTCTTTTTACTCCAAGCGGGACTATAAATTGTTTGACTTCATGTTTTATTTTTAGGATACTACCATAATCCAGATGATCGTAATGGTCATGGCTCATAAGCACTATATCTATTTCCGGTAATTGGTCTGGTTCCATCGGCATGAATTTATTAAAACGTAAATAACCAAGACGTGGATGCGGTGCTGGCACCTGTCCAAACATCGGATCTACCAGGATCGTTTTACCAGCTATTTCAATAATAAATGTAGAATGTCCAAACCAAAGGATTTTAGCTGCAGATGACGTGTCTTTAGATGGGATCCATTGATTTTTCAATACTTCAATATTTTTTGATGGTCGACGATTCTCTAAACCAGTGAATTGTTTATAAATGATACCGGGTATTTTCCAAAATGCCAGATCGAGTGAAGTGGGAATATAATATTGAAATTGATTATCCTTCCATTGTTTGGATTCCTTGTACGTATTAATCCAATATTCTGTTGGTCTTCCTCCAAATACAGGGGCAGCCCTTAAAAGAATAAAAATGATTAAAATCAAAATGAGGAGGAAAATCAAAATCGCAATGATCATGTTTAATATGTAAATGCCTGAATAAATAAATGATCCTTCAAAGTAAACGGCTTAAAATTACCACGATGCAGGGAAGGTTCAAATGGACCACAAAGATAGCCTTTGTCAACATTGGAGATATTTTCTAAACCATGTTTTCATTTTTCAGGCAAACCAAGTCAATGGTATATGTCATTTCATGATGTTATAAATTAAAGTTATCTTTTCATTAAACATTATGATAGTATCCTTGCATAATAAACCTTATACCTATTTTTATTAAAAATTACATTTATCAATATGGATAACCGGAGAGATTTTATTAAAAAAGCAAGTTTATTATCAGGAGGAGCAGGATTTTTAAATATGCTGCCTCCCGCTATTCAAAAAGCATTAGCTATAGATCCTGCTGCTGGAAGCACGTTTATGGATGCAGAACATGTGGTCCTCCTGATGCAGGAAAACCGCTCCTTTGATCACACCTATGGAACCTTACGTGGTGTACGTGGATTTAATGATCCCAGGGCCATCACGCTTCCCAATAAAAACCTAGTATGGCTTCAGACCAATGAAAAAGGAGAAACGTATGCGCCGTTCCGATTTAATATCAAAGACACAAAAATTACCTGGATGCATTCCTTACCTCATGGATGGTCTGACCAGGTAGATGCTCGCAATCGGGGTAAATATGATAAATGGCTGGATACAAAAGGTAGTGATGAATATCCTGGTATGCCTCTTACGATGGGTTATTATAACCGGGAAGATATTCCGTTTTATTATTCATTGGCAGATGCTTTTACCGTATGTGATCAAAACTTTTGTTCTTCACTTACCGGTACTACGCCTAACCGTTTATATTTTTGGACCGGTACGATTCGCGAAAAGCCTCATGAATCATCTGTCGCCAATGTCTGGAATTCGGATGCCGATTATGATACCATGGTGAGCTGGGCCAGTTTTCCAGAACGACTTGAAGATCAAAACATTTCATGGAAAGTATATCAGAATGAACTCAGTGTGGGAGTTGGATTTAGCGGAGAAGAAGATGCGTGGCTTGCAAATTTTGGTGATAATCCCCTTGAATATTTTACTCAATATAAGGTGAAACTCTCTGCTGCTTTTATTGCCAACCTTCCTAAAGCCGCTATTGATTTAGAAGAAGAAATTAAAAAAACGGAAGCACAAATATTGACACATGAAACCGGTTCAAAAGAAGCGGAGGAACTCCAAATCAAAAAAAGTTCACTTTTGAAATATCTCGCCGTCAATAAGGAAGATCAAAAAATATATACCCGGGAAAAATATGATCAACTATCGCAGAAAGAAAAAAATATTCATGACAAAGCTTTTTCCACCAATATCAAAGATCCGAATTACCATCAGCTGACTACCTTACAATATCACGATAAGGACATTGCAAGAGAATTAAACGTACCGAAAGGAGATGTATTCCGGGAGTTCCGTGATGATGTAGAACAAGGAAAACTACCAACTGTATCCTGGATTGCCGCTCCGGAAAATTTCTCCGATCATCCCAGTTCTGCCTGGTATGGCGCCTGGTATATCAGCGAAGTGATGGATATCCTTACTAAAAATCCCGAAGTGTGGAAAAAAACCATCTTCATCCTTACCTACGATGAAAACGATGGATATTTTGATCATGTACCTCCATTCGTTCCACCTCATCCGCACAAAGAGGGCACGGGACTTACGTCTGAAGGTATTGATACCAGTATTGAATACGTAAGTAACCCCGATCAACAATCCAGGCCAGAGTACGCACGTGAAAGTTCTATAGGACTTGGTTATCGCGTGCCGCTCGTAATAGCTTCTCCCTGGACGCGTGGTGGATGGGTTAACTCAGAAGTTTTTGATCATACTTCATCCATTCAGTTTCTTGAAAAATTTCTCTCTGCTAAATTTGGTAAAAAAATTCAGGAACCCAATATCAGTGAATGGAGAAGGACGGTATGTGGAGATCTCACTTCAGCCTTCAGACCATATAACGGAGAAAAAATCCCCAATCCAGTTTTTGTTCATCGAGATGAATTTATAGAAAGCATACACAAAGCTCAGTTCAAAAAAGAACCGGATAATTATAAAGCATTGTCCGATGCAGAAATAGATGTCATCAATAAAAATCCCCGCAAATCATCCTGGATGCCTGCACAGGAAAAAGGAATCCGTGAAGCTTGCTCCTTACCATATGAACTTTATTCCGATGGACAATTGAATGCTGACAAAACTGCATTTGAAATAACGCTGAAAGCATCCAATGAATTTTTCGGTAATAAATCTGCCGGATCTCCTTTCCATATCTATGCTCCAGGCAAATTTCGCAATGAAGCTGTTGCTACCTGGGCTTATGCCGTAAAAGCCGGTGACCGGTTAAAGGATACCTGGTCTTTGAATGATTTTGAAAACAACCAATTCCATTTGTGTGTATACGGACCCAATGGCTTTTTTAGGGAATTTGCAGGAAGCAAAAACGATCCCGCCATTGAAATATTCAGTATATACGAGCGGAGTTTATTGAATTCAAAATTGCTTTCGGGAAATATCGTAGTTCAATTTAATAATACGGGCAATCGTTTACTTGAAGTTCAAATAAAAGATAATAGTTACAAATCTCCGAATCGAAGTCTGAGTTTGCAATCAAAAAAAACAAAAGCAAGTTTACGCTTACCTCTTGAAAAATCTTTTGGTTGGTATGATTTTACGATTAGTGTAAAAGGATTTCCCGGGTTTTCAAAACGATATGCAGGTAGAGTTGAAACCGGTAAACCTAGTAAAAGTGATCCAGCAATGGGCATGATGGTATAATTTATCTTTTGGTTCTTCGCTGTTTTAATTGAGTAAAATCGCATTAAAAACTCAGAACCATAGTTTAATTACCGGATATTCAGGATCTAGGTCTGGATTGTGCCAAAATACTGGTCGAGCCCGCCTACCGCCGGCAGGCAGCAAAGTGTACACTTGAAAAACGAATCAACTGTCCGTGAAAATGCAATGACATGGAACTTATCCCAGAGCGAGTTTATTTTGGCACGAGTTTTTTTGTTACTTTTTTTGCGGAAAAAAAAGTAAAGCGAATAATTAAGCAAAATTATTTTCTCCAGAGGGATATACATCCTTTTAAAAATTATAAAATAAGCTGATTACCTTTGACTGCTTTGTGATGACTTCGTAGCTCAGCCGGTAGAGCAGCTGACTCTTAATCAGCGGGCCGAGAGTTCGAGCCTCTCCGGAGTCACCATTTTTTTCTTTGCCTGATTGTATAATGGCAGTACATCAGATTCTGACTTTGAAAGTTCTGGTTCGAGTCCTGGTCGGGTAACTAAATGTAAATATTTATAAGAATTAATCACAGATAAAGAAGTATGTATTAAATAACATGAAATCAGAATCTCTTCATCAATAAGAAGCATAGATAAAATTAATCCTCATAAATAAAGCTGTATTTAGTTTATTCTATAATAAAAGTTGATACCTGGAATAAACATTAGAAATGATTTTGCAATAAACTCATTTCTAAACCCAATCGGTATTGACGGATTATTGATATCAGGAAGATTAGAATGAACAGGTAGTATTTGTGTGACATTTCTATTGAAAAATAAATTGTATATACTGAATGTCCATTCTTTGATTTTTCCCTTTGAATATGTATGCGTTTTCTTTAAGCCGATATCAAATCTCTTATATGTTGGGAGCCTCGCATTGAATCTTTCTGTATATACAAAATCAAATCCAGCCCCTACTCCAGTATAAGCACTGTAGGAAGGCAAGGTAATAGGTGTGCCGGTAAAATAAGTCAAATTGATGAAAAAGGCGGTGCGTTCATTTTTTAAGTAATCCAAATTTAAATTAAGTATATGTTTACGATCTAAAGGAGAGGGGAAGGCCCTACCGTCATTAATATTAATAAATTTTCTTTTGCTATCCGTAAAAGTATAAGAAGCTATTAAATTGAATTTATTAAAACTTTTAATACATCCCACTTCTAATCCCCTTGCATGTCCTTTTCCATTGACTTCCAATAAATTATCCCATGAATCGATGGAAAATTTCAGCAATTTTATATTGTCTTTTAATTCAGTTAAATTTGAATAATTTCTATCAAAATAAGTGAGTCTAAAGTCTCCCACATTACTTTTATAATGAATTCCAATACTTGTTTCCTCCATTTTCTGTGGTTGTAATTTTTGGTTAGCTGCAATCCAGACATCATTTAAAAAACCGTTGGCCTGATTTATAACCAAATGAATGGGTTGATACATCACGCTATTAGCTAAATGTACATCAATTTTTTTTGAGAGGGAATAACTGACTAAAGCACGAGGTTGTAATAAATTAAAGTGGTAATCTTTATAAGAATATTCACTTTGTCTAACTCCAAGATCAATTTTCAAAGCATCAAATGGAAAAATTTTCAGATTAGCAAAATTTGAAATATCCCTTACTCTATAACTATCAGATTTTGAAGCAGGGTCAGGAGTTTGGTTAATTTCAGTAAATTGAAATTTAGGCATAATAGAGCTCCAAATCACGCTACTTCCTGTTACAAAATCTAATCCTTTTAAGATACTCCAATCAAATTTAATTCCTGATTTGATATCTTCAATTGTCGATTGATTTTCAATATTAGTTTTAATATCATCTAAAAGAGCTGTGCCAAGTAAATTGGAGCTATAATTATATTTGTTATAGTTTATATTCAAGCTTAGATTTAAATTTTTTGTAATATTACTTTTATACCTTAAAGCTGCTATAGAATTTCCCCAATTAATGTTCCAATCAGTCTTATAATTATTTTCATTTAAACCGCTTAATAAAAAGTCACGACCACTATAAAAGCTTAAATAAATATTATTCTTTGTATTAAGATTTAGACTGAGTTTGCAAATTACATCATACATAAAATATGATGTAAAGGATTTACCCTTACCGTTGTAATACTTACTTTTAAATGGAAGAGTAATTAACCCAGGATAGGCGATCCTGGAAGATATTAAATAAGACAATCTATTTTTTATTATAGGGCCATTCATACCAAAGCTACTTGTAAGCATTCCTACATTCAAGAATGTTTCTTTCTTTAAAAAATTCCCTTCCTTTAAGCTAATGTCAACTACTGAAGACAATCTTCCACCGTACTCAACTGGAAACCCCTCTTTATAAAACCTAAGAGCTTTGATTGAATATGGTTCAATAGCTGATAAGAATCCGAACAAATGAGATGTATTGTAAAGGACAGAACCGTCCAATAAAATTAAGTTTTGATCATTCCCTCCACCACGGACACTAAAGTGGTTTGTACCTTCGTAACCTGGAGATACACCCGGTAAGATGGTCAATGCTTTTAATACATCCTTCTCACCTAAAAGGCTAGGTACCGATCTTAGTTTTTCAGGTGAAATATCAATAAAATTATTTTCGATTTTTATCGAAGGTCTGCCTTGAATAATCACCTCGCTTAAGCTGATGTGAGTTAAGAAGATATCTTTTCTAGTATCAACGCTAATAGTTAATTCAACAAGTTTACTCTCATACCCTACGGCAGCTACATTCAATTTGTAGGACCCAGCTCTTAATTTTATTGTAAACCTACCATATATGTCTGATTCAGAATTCCAGCCGTGAAGTGAATCTGAAATAGAGACGAAGGGAATAAAATCACCGGTAGAAGTATCAATTACTGTGCCTGAATAAGTATAATATGCGGAAGATTGTCCAGATAGGTGTATGCTAAAAAAAATTAAAAAACCTAATATGGTATATTTCATTATTTTATTAGGAGACTGTCAAATACTGAAATGTTTTTTATGGCAAAATAACCAAGAGCATCTTGATAATCGGACTTAGTAATTGAAGGATTAATGAAATATCGCTCGAAAGCATCTGGTTCTTCAAAAGAAAGTTTATAAAAATAAAACGAAGGTGAAATGGAATATAAATAAATGTAGTATTTACCTAGATAATATGGTTTCCCATTAATACGGATATTCTTTAAAATACTTCCAGATAATTTAATTTCTATGTTTTGTCCATTTAGACATAAATCTGGCAATATTGAACCCCGATATCCACATATTTCATCCTTTTGCACGTAATCGGGAAATTCAATAACCCTTGAAAAATCACTATTCAACTGACTTATTCCTCCAGAAAAATAATTGACACTTGGGTCTTTATCTGCCAGAAGAATAGTATATTTCAAATGATACCCTCCTTGAAAAGTATCTTTATCAAATGTTACTGATTTATCTAACAACTTCAAAATTGGAATTGTGGGTATTGATTTCCATTTGGATTCAATGTTGTGTTTAGTCCATTCAACTTTGATTTTGTATTTATGGCCATCTAGTGGGAATAAATTATTATCTATGTACAATTGTTTAACTGAATCAAACTGGATAATCCAGGGTTTAGATATTAATGAATCAAATAAATAAACCCTGGCATCCTTTATTAATAAATCGTTGAAGTAAACTGGATTAGAAATATTTGCAGCTTTTGAAATCATTATCGACACTCCATTGAAATTATCAAAATTTGATAGAATCGATAATTTTTCACTTGTTGATTCAAAAATTGGCATATATGTTTTATTACAGTTAATTAAACAGACAGCAATTAGGAATAAACCAAAGAATCGAGAAAAATAATATAAAAACCGCAACTTGATAATGATTTATTTATAATTTCTAGTTATAAATGGCAACTTTTGGGATATGCTGTGGAACCATTGTATCGAATACCTGTAAAGGTTACATTAGATGAAGCAGACAATATTGTAAGGCAACATCCTTGGTTATAATTTTCTATAGTGTGATCACTTCCTGTATATGAACTGTGTTCATTAACTGTAAAAGTAGTTGTGTTAATAGAACCGTCAAGAGTAGACTGAGTAGTCACAGTTACAGTCCCCGTCTGATCCAAATAAAAGCCATCTTTATTTAAAGACCAACCAAATGTACCTTTTTTATAGGACCTTGTCTCTGCTCCAACGGTTGTAACTGAATACATTCCGCTTGGATTATCGAAAATTGTAGTACCGATAAATTTATATTTCCAAGTGCAATTTTGAACACTGGGATCATTACACCAGTAATCTAAACAGTCAGCTCTTGGTTCCAGTCCACCTTGGGAAATGTGGGAGGTAGTGTTTTGAATTAAAATTTTAACTGGAGAAACTATAAGGTTGTCCTTATTTGAAAACTCCTTTTTAAGAGCACTATAAGAATCAACAAATTTGGCATTTAAAATTATTTCTTGATCAAGTTCACGTTTTATAATTTGATCGCCAATTTGAATAAATCCTTCACTGTTGTACAACTTAGGTTTTTCTAAATCCAACAGAGGCTCAATATAAACCTCTCCCTCTTCTTTTCTAATCCTTAAAAAGTCTTTGTACCTTGCTAATTCATCAATCGATTGAAGATTCTCATATTGCTTAGAATTTATAAACTGCAAATAAGCATCTTCCATTGAAATAAATTCTGGAAAAGCATCCTTAAAGCCTTTGGTGTTTAAATCCCTTTTCTTTAATTGATCTGATACGAATATATAATCATCTACTGAATTGAATACTAACATCTTATTTTTATAACTCAATTTACTTATTGAACTGGAATTGGATGTACCATTTGTTTCTACCCCGCCTTTAGTGCAAGAATAAAATAAAACAATTACCATAATGAAATAACGAATAGTTTTCATAGATGTAAACAAATTTGAAATTATTTTCCCTACTCTAACGCCTTTTCGGGATCCGGCATTCTCTGAATTGTGCGTGAAACCTAGGATGTGCAAGTGTTCAGAAAGGTAACCTCAAGATATTAATAAATGAAATTTATTAGCTAACTCTCTAGTGGATTAACAAATTGTTAACAAATAAATAATTGAGAATATCTCATTTTCTTAGTCTAAATATTCCACCATCTCAATATTTCAATCTATTCGATTGAATTCATATTATTGCCAATTCCAAACTTTAATTTTATTACTTATTGAGAACTTCAATTCAGAATTAAACTTTATTATTAGAATGTGACTGTGACCATATCATCATCAATGATTTTGCTTATTATTTTTTTTATAATCTTACTAAAATTTCAGTTTATAATTAATAAGTATAAGTAGCCCAAAATAAGTTAGGAGAGATGACTATAACATGGACTCCACCAAATGAAAGTATTTTTATTGTTAATCTTAATGACAAGGTTGTTTCTAAAACCGCAAAATTGTATTGTGGAGCTGGTAAATTATATATTCATAGGTAGTTCGTGTATTCGATATTAATAATGTTTTCCAATTTAATCCTCCTGAGATCCCGGGAAACTATCAGGTCGTATTTTCTTTTGGTGGTTTAAAGGATTTTATTTGGAAATTAACTAAGGTTTAGTCAATGTATTGGAATTGATTATTTTACATTGGTATTGAATCTAACTTAAATCCAACTTACTATGTCTACCAATTACGATCTGATCACTAAAGAATATCAGGCCTCTAAAATGCTGCCCTGGCGTATCAAGGCCGAAGCGTATACTTTTTTCAAATTATTGGGAAACCTGAATGGCTTAGAGGTACTGGATCTGGCGTGTGGAGAGGGGTTTTACACCAGGCAGATCAAATTGCATGGGGCCGCCAGTGTAACGGGAGTAGATATTTCAGCAGGCATGATCCATCTTGCACAGGAGATTGAAGCTAAAAATCCATTGGGACTGGAATATCATATACACGATGCAATGAGCATGGATTTAAATAAAAAATTTGACATCGTCTGCGCTTCCTATCTTTTGAATTACGCGCAGACTGCCGACGACCTTGCACGAATGGCCCGGGTAATCGCTCATCATCTAAAACCAGGGGGCCGGTTTGTGACTGTGAATAGCAATCCTGATTTTCCCTTCCCGGTTGATTCCATGTTTCATTATGGATTTACCCGGGAAGACAAAGGTGTTGAAGAAGGTAACGAGATTATTTTTAGTTTTTTCAAACCCGATGGATCTCATATTGAAGTCATTAATTATCATCTACATAAGTCAACACACGATAAAGCTTTAACCCAGGAAGGACTAAGTCATGTACAGTGGCATCCTCTGGAAATTTCTCCAGAAGGTATTGAAGAACATGGAGATGAGTATTGGGCTAATATTAAAAGGTGTCAGCCGGTGATTGGGATTACAGCTATGAAAGCATAAATAAGGAATTATTTATGCAAGAGTAATAATGTTTTGATAATTAATGTCGCAGTAAAACTGCTCCTAAGCGGGAAATGCTTGGGAGGAGTTGAACTCCGACCTGCAATAGTAAAAAAATATTTTAAAAATTAAAGTCGCAGTCAAACTGCTCCAAAACGGGCTTAGTAAATCTCTGTAAAGTCGAATATGTTTGACTTCTTTTTATGAATATTAATCCCAACCCTTCATCAAATTTCGCTAATTTAAGTTTTGATTTAACTGAAAATGTTAAAGACCTATCAATCCAACTTTATCCTATAACGGCAAAATCAAATTATAAAGAACTATTGAAGGAGACAAACAAAAACAAAGGAGCGTATAATCATCAAATTGATATCAGTACTCTAACATCAGGGATATATACGATTGAAATTATTGCCGACGGGAATAGCTATACCCGAAATCTAAGTGTAATAAAATAAAACTCATGGTTCAAAAAATTTCAAGTTTATTTTGCGCGATAGGATTTCTTTTCCCTGTCTTAAGCTTTTCTCAGAAGAATGCTGAATTTGAAAGTGGATTTACTATGACAAATTCAATGGGGAAATCTGTAAACTTTACCATTGGTTTTGATAGAAATGCCATCGAATGGTATGAGGATACAATTTGGGGCGAAAAAAATTTATATCGACCCAATCAAGATATGCTATTTCGTGATTCATTTGATATTATTTTGCATCCATTGAATGTTTGGTCTTATGATAAGTCTATCATTCAGTCCAAAAATTGCGGTGAATACGAATATGGCCCTTTGCAATTAATTGTTAGGGTTAACTCGTATATGTTTCCTTTAATTTTAAAATGGATTAATTCAGATTTTTCTGGTTTTTGCGTTTCTAGAAGTGTTTTCGAACCAAGCATAATGGGGCCCTTAATGGGGGATTATTCTGATATTGTATTGCTAAGAAATTTGGATTCCCTGGTTATTACTAATGAAATGGCTAAAAACGTGTCATTATATACTTATTTAGGATCTAATAACGTGGATACAATCAGGTATATGAATTTTTTGTTTCGGCCTCAAAGTGCTTCAATAAAAGAAAATGAAGAAAAAACTATTCCAAGAATTGTATACAGGTCAGGAGCTTTTATACTTAAAAATACTGAGAATTATAGCGAAATGAGTATTTATTCATTGAATGGAGCTATCATTAATAAGTTTAAGTTGCCCAAACTTAATTATGGAGAGATAACTATACCATGGACTCCACCAAATGAAAGTATTTTTATTATTAATCTTAATGGTAAGGGTATTTCTAAAACTGTAAAATTGTATTGTGGTGCCGGCAGATAAATATATTAGGCAGCTAGTGTATTCGATATTACTAATGTTTTCCAATTTAATCCTCCTGAGATCCTGGGAAACTAATTAATGTCGCAGTAAAACTGCTCCTAAACGGCAGACGCTTTGGAGGAGTTGAACTCCGACCCGCAATAGTAAAAAAATATTTTAAAAATTAAAGTCGCAGTCAAACTGCTCCAAAACGGGCTTAGTAAATCTCTGTAAAGTCGAATATGTTTGACTTCTTTTTATGAATATTAATCCCAACCCTTCATCAAATTTCGCTAATTTAAGTTTTGATTTAACTGAAAATGTTAAAGACCTATCAATCCAACTTTATCCTATAACAGCAAAGTCAAATTACAAAGTACTATTGAAGGAGAAAAACAAAAACAAAGGAGTGTATAATCATCAAATTAATACAAGTAATCTTACACCAGGGATATATACGATTGAAATTATTGCCGACGGAAATAGTTATACTCGAAATCTAAGTGTAATAAAATAAAGCTCATGGTTCAAAAAATTTCAAGTTTGTTTTGCGCGATAGGATTTCTTTTCCCTATCTTAAGCTTTTCTCAGAAGAATGCTGAATTTGAAAGAGGATTTACTATGACAAATTCAATGGGGAAATCTGTAAACTTTATCATTGGTTTTGATAGAAATGCTTTCGCAGGTTTTGAGGATACTGCATTTGGAGAGTATGATTTTCTTCATCCTGGCCAGGATCTTTTATTCCGTGACTCTTTTGATATAGTGTTACACCCCCAGTACGTTTATTCTTTTGATAAATCAATCATACAATCCCCAAAATGTGGTGAATACGAGTTTGGCCCAGTGCAATTGGTTGTTAAGGTAAATACATATATGTTCCCATTAACATTAAAATGGAGTAAGAATGACTTTGATAATATGTGTTTATTCAGGAGTTATTTTGAACCTAGTGTTATGGGACCACTTACTGGAAATTATTCAGATATTATTCTACTGAGGAATTTAGATTCCTTAGTCATCACCAATGGAATGGCAAAGAGCGAAGCTGTAAATGTTCATTTTGGTGATAATAATGTAGATACCATAAGGTTTATGAATATTTTGTTTCGGCCTCAAAGTACAGCCTTACATCAAAATGAAGAAAAAACGGTCTCAAGTATTGTATACAGATCAGGAGCTTTTGTACTTAAAAATACTGAGAATTTTAGTGAAATGAGTATTTATTCATTGAATGGAGCTATCATTAATAAGTTTAAGTTGCCCAAACTTAATTACGGAGAGATAACTATACCATGGACTCCACTAACTGAAAGTATTTTTATTATTAATCTTAATGGTAAGGGTATTTCTAGAACTGTAAAATTGTATTGTGGCTATCTCTAAAAACTTAAATTAAATTACTTCAATTCTTTATCAGCTATCTA
>JBDTUE010000114.1:0-13014 GCA_040007895.1 Saprospiraceae bacterium
ACGGACGATTGATTCGTTTTTCAAGTAAATATCTTGCTGCCTGCCTGCCTGCCTGCCGGACAGGCTGGCTCGACCCCTGCCCGTCCCGTTAACAATCGAGATCATTCAGGCGGGAGTATTTTGGCACAGTCCTGTCCTAGATCCTGAATATCGGGAAACTTAAATTATGGTTTAGAGTTTTGAATGTGATTTTACCCAATTAAAATAGTGAAGAACCAAAAAAATTTTAGAAAGTCAGTGACAGCGATTGCATTTTTCCATCCCGCTTGAATTCAACATTGACCTTCTCACCTTTTTCATGTTTTCCAAGTACTTCCATATAGGAATTCATGTCTTTGATTTGAGTGTCACCTATTTTAAGCACTATATCTCCAGCTTTTAAACCGGCAATGGCAGCAGGTTTATTATCTGTAACACCATCCAGCCTGATACCACCTTCCTGATATAGATAATCCGGCATGATACCCATGGTTACTTTAAATGAAGTAGACCTCTTACCGGATTCATCTTTCGTTTTGGCAAAACCTAGTTTTCCTTCTTTATTATTATTCTCAATGATGTACACGACCAGGTTGGCTACATCAATCAGACCTTCATAATTAATCCATTGGGCATCATCCGATGGTTTATGATAATCTTTATGCTGACCTGTAAAGAAATGCAAAACAGGAATATTTTTCAGATAAAAAGAAGTATGATCTGATGGTCCCTGACCCGACTCACTGGCCGCAATTTTAAATCCATTGATCATGGCATTATTCTCAAGCATAGGTTTCCACGAAGGTGAAGTCCCTACTCCTCCTAATGCCAGTGTTTTCTCAACATTAAGTCTGCCTACCATATCCAGGTTAATCATATAATTATATTGATCCGGATTGAACATCACATCTTTGGTATATGCATTTGATCCATACAATCCCTTTTCTTCTCCTGAAAAGGTTATGAATTCATAATTATTATTTTTAGTATTCGGATTGTTTTTTAATTTTTCAGCAATAGCAAGCAGAGCGGCGACACCGGAAGCATTATCATCTGCCCCATTATGAATACTCGTGTCATTGGCAGCTAAAGAACCAGATCCAACTCCACCCATTCCCAGGTGATCATAATGTGCTCCAATAATTACCGTATATTTTGCCCCATTCTCTATTCTACCTATTACATTAAATCCTGTCTTAGAAGGAAGATCACTCATCGAACTGGTATCATGCGGATTAGACTTTTCCTTAAAGTGAAAGGGATACAACCAGGTATTATCAGAACCTCCGGGTCTCAATCCAATCTCTTTAAACCGATGGATAATATATTCGGCTGCTAAATGCTCCCCTTCGCTGGCGGTGGCTCTACCTCCTAATAAATCAGATGACAAATAAACTACATCTACCTTGGCTTGCATCAATCCCAATTCCGATGATTGGGATATAGATTGCAAGGATAAACAAGCACAAGTAAGAATAATCAAAATGGTTTTCATGCCTGCAAAATTACGAAGTAAGATGAATATAGTCGGATGGAGAGATAAACAGGGTGTATGTCAGATTGCACACATTTACAATAGCCCGACCAATCCCGATCTTGCCTGTCGGCAGACAGGTACAAATCGGGACAGTCGCACAGGCCAAACCTTATTGCAAACTGACATACACCCGATAAACGTATTATCGTTTTACCTTCAGTTTATAAATCCTTGAGGAATACCCACCCCATATCCCCAGACCACCTTTAATATTAGAATTGATCGTCGTATACGTTGAAAAAGGTCCCTGATTGCTTTTATTAAACTCCAGGGTATTCCAAAAATTGAAATGGCTCTCATCGATACAAGCCCATTTAATTGAAATACTGTCTCCGGTATGAAACAACCCGAAAGTCTTTTGATCAAATTCCTCTCCCGGCTCCCTGGGTTTTATGAGTCTGAATTCAAAATCCTTTCCATTAATCAATACATCATCAAATACAGAATTAAATGGAGTTCTTAATGGGCCATTATTAATGCCACAAAAGAATCTATAAAAATTTACCTGGTCGTTAGGGTCTTTGATTTTAGAATACAATTGAAGTAATGTATCTGATGGCTTGCCCGGAGCTTCTCTCCACCATAATGAATCCAGCGGTACGTAGGGAGGAATTGTAGTTACTGCTTCAACAGTTTTTCCATTTACATTTATTTTCAAACTATAACTGTGATTCTCTGCAGGCTTAATGGCGCCTAACAAGTCAATGTATGCACAGATATTTACTTTTACACTATCGGGGTTGATGCCAAGATTTTCAGCCAATAATTTTTTAGTAGCAGGAGGAAGATCATTAAAACAAATTTCATTGAGTTTAACAGAGTTTACTCCGTCTGTAATCACCACATCCGCATTGTGAATAAAGAGGCTATCCAATTGATTGGGTGATAACGTAGTAAAAAATGGTTTTGAATTTGTCAATAACAGATAAGGCGGAATCGCGCCTTCTCCCTGTTCAATATAACCTTCAACTACAATTTCCGGATCTGTATTAATATTTAACGGAATAAACTCTGTTTCACAGGATAATAACATGACTAAACATGCAAGCATACAAAAGATGCTTTTAATTGAGCCTTGTCTGTCTTTAAACTTACTCATTAATTCCATTTAAAATTCCAGGTGATAGATGGGATGACTGGGAACAAGGATACTTTGTAGGCCGTAGCTTTCGCTTTGCCGGTGGCTAAATCAGAATCAAGATCGTAATTTATGAAAAATGGATTTTTGCGATTGTACACATTATAGATTGCAAACGACCATGAGCTTTTAAATTTTCTAAGTGAGTTTGGATGAGGAGTATAGTTGGCAGATAAATCCAGCCTGTGATAGTCCTGGTATCTGGCACTATTCCTTGGAGCATATCGGGTAATCAAATCCTGATCTATATAATAAACACTCCTCAACGGGGTAAATGGCCTTCCGGTGCTATAAACAAAAATGGCGCCTATGGTCCATTTTTTAGATACTTCATCATTCCATACAATCTCAAGATCATGTGGCTTTTCAAAAGATGCAGGGAATCTTCTGCCATTTTCAATTTCTGAAAATTCACGCCAACTCCTGGTATACGTATACCCCACCCAGCCTGTCATCCGTCCTTTTGATTTTTGAAAAAATAATTCGGAACCATAGGCAGCCCCTTTACCAAAAACAAATGCTTTTTCTATTTCAATACTTTGATTGCTTGTATATGATTCTTTATAATCAATTTGATTTTTTAAAATTTTATAAAACCCTTCAATGGAAATATTATAAGTTCCTTCTTGTAAGGACTTGAACCAGCCCATCGACCATTGCAAACCACGCTGAGGACTTACTTGTGATGAACTTGCAACCCATACATCGGTAGGTAACGTACTGGCGCTATTAGATACCAGGTGAGCATATTGTTCATTCATACTAAATCCTGCTTTTAAAGAAGTCGATGGATTGAGTAAAAAAGTGCCAAATAACCTTGGTTCAGGAGCTACAAAGGTCTTTATACGCTCAAATGATTTATATTCTTGCTGATCAGACTGGTAAGGGCCCACCTGGTCGAACCTGCTCAATCTCAAACCAAGATTTAAGGTAAATTTTGATGAAAGTTTTATTTCATCCTGGTAATAAATACCTGATTCCACACCATACTTGGGTTTGTAATCATTGGTGAATGAAACTTCACCGCTTTTACCCTGGACAATGTTTGGAGTAAATCGATGGTGAATAATACTTGCCCCAAATCGTATAGTCCTGCCTGGTCGGGGATAATAATCAAAATCCACCTTGCCCTGGTAATCACGAACTCCGTTATTCAATCTGAAAGAAAATAAATCCTGATCACCGGAAAGTTTAAAATTATATCCATTGTACAATGCTGTGGAATTCATAAACAATTTAGAATTGATTACATGATTCCATCGCAACGTTAATGTGGTATTGCCATAAGGCATATTCAAATTAAAACCTCTTTCTGAGCTGTTATAATTTAAAATATCTCTTCCAAAATAACCACTGACATATAATCTATCCCTGTCTGAAAACTGGTGGTTTAATTTGGCATTAAGATCATAGAAATAATAGTTAGTTCCTGCAAAATCTGTTTTTTTGATAAATGGTTGTGCAAGGTCTAAAAGATAAGTCCTTCTTCCTGAAATAATGAAGGAAGTTTTATCTTTTTCAATGGGTCCCTGCAAAGTAAGTCTGGAAGCAATCAAACCAATACCCCCCTCTGCAGCAAAATGTTTATCATTTCCCTCTTTCATCTGAATATCTATCACACTGGAAATTCTTCCAGCATAATTAGCAGGCATATTTCCTTTAATTAATGTAGTGTTTTTGATGGCGTCTGAATTGAATATGCTGAAAAATCCCAGCATATGACCCGAATTGTACACCGGAGCCTCGTCCAATAATAATAGGTTTTGATCTGCTCCACCGCCTCTCACATAAAATCCGGCACTGCCCTCATCCGCAGCAGATACTCCGGGCAATAACTGTAATGCTTTCAGCACATCTACTTCACCCAATAATGCCGGCATTTTCTTAATGGTTTCGGTAGACAGATCTATTCTGCCCAGGGATGTGTTCTCTACCTGATCGAGGCTGGTGTTTTCTTCAATGACTATTTCCTTTAATAAAACACCTGATTTTAGATTGACATTGATTTTTTGATCTGATGACAATGTGATTAATCTTTCTTCATCCTTGAATCCCAGGTACGTATAGACCAGTATATATTCACCAGGCGGCAATGAAATGGAATAAAAACCATAATTATTTGAAGCCGTGTTCTTATCGACATTGTTTTTGACATACACGTTAGCTCCAATAAGGGTTTCTCCATTCTCACTATCTTTAAGATATCCGCTTATTGTAAAAAGCTGTGCCGAAATCTGTGGTAGTAGAAATATATAGAAAATAAAAATCCAGAAAATCCTGTTCATGCAATGGAAATCAAAACAAAAATACAAGGTATTTGTTCGCAGGTGAATGAAGTAAGTTGCAGGTTTAAATTGGAATTGATTTTAAACGAACTCCCTGTTTTTTAAGCATTCTTAAAATTCCTTTTAGTCCGGGTAAATGTGCCGCACCGACAGCAATGAATGATGTTTGATCCATATGTAAGATTTCATAAATTTTATCAGCCATTTTTTTATTTCGGTCAGTTAACAGTAATGATTTGATGGGTCCGAGAGATGGCTTTGAAAGTTTATACAATCTGGTTAAATCTCCCCTGTAATACGCCGTCGTTAATTTATGAAGATGGCGTGTAGTCCTGGATATATGCAGCAAAGCATCCTTTAATTGTTTATTTTGAAATTTTAGTGGGATCTTACGGTAGATCCTTTCCTGATCTTCAGCTGATTCAATCCCACCAACTTCTTTATTAATTTGCCTGGCATAGGTCCATAAAAGCATATCGAGTGGTGGCTGGAAAGATTGGCCGGACATCAAATTTTCACTAATATATGTCTGTAAAATCAATGGCGGCATAGACTGAATATGATCCAAATCAATCCCTGATTTTAGTTTCAATATATTCCTGATCTTTCGGTAAGAGGATGGATTAATGTTATTTTTTAATCCATCCCATTCCCTTATTTCTTTAGATTGACTTTGTGACAACAACGGATTATCCAAATCCGTCTCACCATAATAATGAGTGCATTGATCAATGAATTCATACACCCTGCTTGCTTTATCGACGGCGTCAAAAGCAGCACTATGCATGGTTCCAAAGAGGTAACTGTATTTTGGCTCTGTAACAGGTTCAGAAGAATTCAGGTCCAGGCGCCATAATAGAGCCTCTCGGGATGTCATAAGTGCATTTAATCGTATTGAAGCGGTAAGACCATGGATTCCTTAGCAGTAGATAAGGTGACCATACTTTTTAGTCGTTCGATTTCTTCAATTTGAGAAAGTTTTTTGAACAAAACATGTTCATAGGTCGGGATGTCTTTACAAATGATTTTAATCAAGGCATCCGCTTCCCCGGTGATGATATAGACTTCGGTGACTTCTTCAATCTTTCGGATTTTTTCAAGGAATTTGTCCATCACATCCTGGTTCTTCCAATTAAGAGAGACGAGGACGAAGGTCTTCACCTGCATACCCATGGCTTTAATATTAAGTTTTGCATGGTATGAGTCAATAATACCGGCTTGTTCCAGTTTTTTTACTCTTTCAAGCGTCGGGGCAGGAGATAAACCAATGGTTTTTGATAGATCGAGGTTTGTAATCTTACTATTCTCCTGAAGGATTTTCAAAATTCTGTAATCAGTTTTGTCTAAACGATAATCTGTCATGTTTAAATTGGATTTAAAAGAGGTAATTAAAAGGTAAATTTTTATTGTTTATAGTAGTAGAATCAAGGAAATACACCCATGTTTTCGTAATCGCTGGATATCTTATCCAAGGCGCAAACAAATGCAGCGGTACGCAAGCCTTTAATTTTTTTATTCTGTCTTTTTACTTCAAATATTTGCTGTAAAGAATTGACCATAGTCTCCTCCAGTCCTGATCGTACCAGATCTATTTCATCAGCACCTTTGACGATCATCTTTTTTTCACGCTCTCCGATTATTTTGCCAGTCATCCCTTCTACCATATTGACCAGGTTTCCATAAGCTTTTTGATCAAACCTTTTTTCAATTCTACCGAATCTCATATGGGACAGGTTTTTAAGCCATTCAAAATATGAAACAGTCACTCCTCCGGCATTGATATACATATCAGGGATGATGGCTACTCCATTTTTAAGTAATATATCTTCTGCGTCGGACGTAACAGGTCCATTAGCAGCTTCAGCTATGATCTTAGCTTTTATCTTATGCGCATTTAGATCCGTAATCTGGTTTTCAAGTGCAGCAGGTACCAGGATATCACATTCCAATTCAAGGGCAGAAAGCCTGTTTTTCAGTGTTTTAGAGTCTTTAAAGCCAAGGATACTTCCTGTATTTTTTCTGAACTCTAGTAATTCCTTTATATCAATTCCATCTTTGTTGTAAATAGAGCCTTCCCGTTCACAAACTCCGATAATTCGAACATTCCCTTCGTCCTGACAAATAGTACCTGTGTAGCTTCCAACATTGCCTAGACCCTGAATCACCATAGTTTTGCCCTCAATACCAGGCTTAAGTTTGAGCGCCTTCATTTCATCTGCGTCTTCGCAAAACTCTCTGATTCCATAGAAAACCCCTCGTCCCGTGGCTTCTGTTCGTCCTTGTATACCAAACTGATGTACAGGCTTTCCAGTTACACAAGCAATGGCATTCGGATCGCCTCCTTTAAAAGTCATGTAGGTATCGTAAATCCAGGCCATTTCACGGCTACCAGTTCCATAGTCCGGAGCGGGAACATCTATTCCAGGCCCAATAAAATTTTTCTTTATGAGCTCCATAGTGTACCGACGGGTTACACGTTCCAATTCTGCCGGACTCATAACAAACGGATTGATTTTGACTCCACCCTTGGCTCCGCCAAACGGGACATCGACTATCGCACACTTATACGTCATAAGTGATGCCAGCGCCATTACTTCTTCCTGGTTTACATGTACGCTATAACGGATTCCACCTTTTGTGGGCAACCGGTGATGACTATGCTGGACCCGGTAAGCTTCTACCACTTGATAACTATCACCTATCAAGACAGGAAAAGTGACATGATAAACTGAATTGCAAGCCTTTATTTGAGCCAACAAACCTTTTGGGAATTTGGTGTGCTGGCTTGCCTTGTCAAAATTTCGGTTTACTGATTCATAAAAGCTAATTTGATTTGCTTTTTTCATAACTTTATTTCGTTTGATCATCAATCTCTTTCAATCTTTTCTCAAGTCTGATCAGGTACCAAATAATCCCGATCCATACCAACAGTGAGACCAGGGCTACTACATAAATCTTACCGGTACTTCGAAGAAAATCATTATCTATAAACACAAAGGGCAATTGAAAGAAATACATGATTTAATAATTACTTTAATTAGATAGATTTAATTTATTAATAATCAATTTAATACGATTAGTAATTTGGGCTATCCATAGGCCCAATAAAATGTAAGCTATCACTGCTGGATAAAATACTAATCTCATCGTATTATCCAGGTCCTGAGTGCCCAATGCCGGGTTTCCACCATTGCCAGGATGCAATGAATCAAACCTCCTGGGTATTATAAATATGAGCGGCATACTTATGGCGAAGGCAAAAATATTATAGATACTTCCGATCCTTCCTTTTCCATCAGGGTCTGTGATTGACTTTTTGAGTAAAAAATAGCCTCCATATATCAAAAGGGAAATCGCAGCCATATTTTGTTTTACATCAAAACTCCAGTACGATCCCCAGGTATATTTTGCCCAAAGGGAACCTGTGATGGTGCCTAATATTCCAAATAGCACTCCCACCAATACCAGAGACTCCGCCCTGATATCATCAGCGATATTTTTATTCCTTAGAAATTTTATGCTAAAATATACTGAGGCTCCAAATAAAGTCACCATGGCAAACCATAGAGGTACATGAAAATAGGTATTCCTGATAGTTTCCCCCAAAACATTTCTGAATGGATAGTTAAAATTAGATTCTATGTGCGGACTTAATTTATCTTCTGACCAATTTGCAATTGATTCAGAGGCAATTACTCCTTTTATATTGTTGAGATTAACTGCTGAAGGAAGGACAAGAGGACCATCAGGAGTATCCATGACTAATGAAAGGTCAACATTAGAAAGAGTAGAGTCCACAAAGGTGGGAAGGATAAAAGACAAAGTAGCTTCCCTGGCATTTAGAACCTCTATTTTTTGACTTTGTACATGCCAGTCATCATGTTTCAGCCATGCACGTATTTCGCCTCCAGAGGCAAATTTTGTATTGTAGCCTGTAATCTTAAATTCAGTAAACTGACCAGGCTTGATCGTACCAGGGCTCATTTGAACAATTCCCTGGCCAAGGGGAATCAAAAACCCCATTAATATCACATAAGGCATAATCAGTATGACTGCCCATTTCCACCACGATAACAAATTCTTATTTGTTTTTAATCTCTCCACAATATCGGAAATAAAATTATTGATAATGAAATTGCCAAAATATCGATAGCAAATATGCTGGTAATATCTTTAATAAATCCGGAATCCTGTAATATTCCGATAGAAATCATACTTAACCTGGAACCGGACATAAGGATTGGAAAAATCAATGGAGTAGCCAAAATTGCCATAAGAGTACCCTGATCATTTGCTTTGGAAGTCAACAACGAGATAAAGGTAAAAATGGCTGAAATCCCCAAAATCGAAATGACAAGGGTAATAAAAAATATCCACCAATCCTGGATTGGAATGTTAAAAAAAGTCGATAATAAAAACAAACTCAGCATTGTCATTACACTGAGCATCAACACATTATATAACAGCTTCGAAAAATAAATTGCAAGTGGATGAGCCAGGGTATAATAGTACCAATGCCTGTTTTTGTCTTTGTTAAAAGACCCCGATAATGAATTTACACTTAGAAAAATAAGTAAAATCCAAAACACACCTGTCCAAAGAAATTTTTCAACCTTAACTAACGAATAATATAGAACCAAAATCGTAGAAAAAAGATATAAAATTATTCCATTGATAGATTGTTTGCTTCGCCATTCTGCTCTAACATCTTTAGATAATAAGGAAAATATCTGCCGAACCATTATTTAACTTGAAAATGTAAAATTAACAGTATTTAATTTGAAAAGAAGCAAATTTAAGAAAATATGGCATTTTAATTGAATTACATATAACGATTAAAAGATATTTGTTTAATTTTGTTTTTCAAAGTATTATCCCATGACAATGTTAAAGTATCGTTATAAATCCAGGACTGCCTTCATTATTTTTGTTTGTTTGGCAGTTTTTAATCCCTCAAAGGCAACAGATTACGTAATCGTTCAACCAAAAAACGGAGATGCCGTACTGTCGCTTTTTAAAAAATATAGGATAACCCTCAATACCACTAATATAAAGCACTATAAAGACATAAACGGGGTCAAAGAGTTAGACAAGTTATTAACTGGTAAAAATTACAAACTACCTATTCTCAAACTACCATTTGATGGCAAAAGTATAGCTACATCTATTCCGAACATCAGCAAGGTTTCAGCTAAAAGTGTAATGGTATATAATATTGCACTTTACAAAAATCAAATGCGCAAAAACCCCTACACTAAAAATAAAATAGTATGGATTGTATATGACGAATGGTATCCGTATCAAAAGAAAGTAAAATTGGTTCAACCCGAACTGAAAAGCCAAAAAGCCTCTATCAAAACTATTACTGCCGCTCCTCTAAAAAACCAGGCAAAAGTCACACCCTCAAAGGATAACTATGTAAAAGCCATCAACTCCGCACCTTCATTGATTGATAAAGTAATATCCAAAGAATCAATCGCGGAAAACAATAACAATAGAGTTGCAACTGAAAGTGTAACGAACCTTGGTGCGGCTAACCTTAGTTCTGCAACTCTTCGAACTAAAATTGTTCCCATTTTCGGTCCTGACTTTGAGGAGATTAGAATACAAAATGAGTCATTAAAAAACAAAGTCTATTATTTAGTAAGTGGTCATGGAGGTCCAGATCCAGGTACGATGTTTTATGGAGACAACCATATCCTCTGTGAGGATGAATATGCATATGACGTCACATTAAGGTTGGCTCGAAAACTGATGGAACAATCAGCCCGGGTTTATCTTATAGTCCAGGATCCGAATGATGGTATCCGAAATGAAACTTATCTCGAGATTGACAAAGACGAACGATGTATCACAGGTTTCCCCCTTGTTTTGAACCAACGTTTACGATTAACTCAAACCACTGATGCCACGAACGACCTATATAGATCTAACCGCAAAGCCGGAGTGGCTGACCGGGATCAATTAGCTGTCCATATCCATGTGGATTCAAGGGCCAAAGACATGCGTAAAGATGTTTACTTCTACTATCAGGAAAATAACAAAATAAGTGAAGCCATTGCCAGGAATCTTCAGCTGTCTTTAGACAAAAAATACCAGGAACACAGTGGTCGTGAATATACCGGAACTATAAGCTGTCGTAACCTATTTGTCATGCGAAATACCCTGCCCTCTACGGTTTATATGGAGCTCGGAAATATTCAAAATGATGCTGATCAAAAAAGATTGCTTTTTTCATCTAACCGGCAAGCTCTTGCTGAATGGTTATATTCAGGTATCGTCGGAGAATAAATTTCATCATTTATACGAGTAGATTACAGCCTCTGATATCACTGTTATCAAGTCTACCAGTCACTATAAAATTACCCTCATCATATATTTTCCCGATATCATCGGTTGCTATAAAAGCACAGGAATCTACGTTGGCCAGATCTATAATATTGAGAGCAGCGGTTTGATTGTTTTTTTCAATGCTTAGTGGGTCATTGATACACCTGGGCAAAATTTTAGTGGTAAATGAGGGGTTGAATAACCCGCCGCTCATAGAATAACATTGAGATAATAATTCTGACATTCCATATTCTGAGTGAACAATTCCAATGCCAAAATTTAACTTAATTTTTTCATGTAGCTCTTCGCGGGTCATTTCCCTTTCGTGACCTTTCATACCTCCTGTTTCTATTATAGCACATTTATCAGACCACTTCTGAAGTCCCTGCCATTGATACAAAGCATAACTTACTCCCCAGAGAAGGTATTTTTTGTCTTGAATTGATTCGACCTGGGACACTATTAGATCCGGTTGATCATGATAATACCCCCCATCACTCTCCCCGATAAAAAAATTGATCATAGATAGCAGAGAAGACTGGGTATTAGCGGCATAGGAAGGTAGGTATCCTAAATGATTGAAATCCTTATGACTATATGGAGCAAAGGCCTCGTCAAAACAAGCTGCGCTTACCCAATGGTACCATTCTACATCACGGATTTCATGTTTGCTTCGTTCAACCAGGCCAGTGCCGCTACTTTTAAATGTTACCTCAGATTTGAAAATTCCTGTTTTTACCTGAAATTCTTTAAAAAAGCGAATGGGTAAAAATGGTATATCGCGAATATCTTTTACCGAATCTGGCGCTCGTTTGATCAGGTCTGCGTAAGATTTATAGATTGGATTGGTTTGATACTGAAAATGAAATAGCTTTAAAGCCATTTCATCAAAATCAAAAGTTCTACTTTTTATTTTATTCATCCAGATCACCCGCTCTGTCTCCCAATTCATAGGGCAATGATCGGGAAAAATGATTAATCGTTTTAAGATATACCAAAAATCCTTGATCTTTACCCTTCCATGTGTATGCGTTTACAGTTAAGTAGTCTTTTGATCATTGGCTTGATTGCCAGCTGTATCGTCGCGCCAAAATATCCTGACATTCCCGCAATTACATTTGAAGGAATCAATAAAACCGTGATCGACCAGGGGCGGGTCCGGGATGATTCTTTAATGATTCAGCTTTCTTTCACAGACGGAGATGGAGATATTGGCGACGATCAGAACAAAGCAAATATTTTTATGATCGATAACAGGGACAATAAAACGATTACCTATAGTATGCCTATGATACCGCAGCAAGGAACTGCCAACGGTGTAGCCGGCACGATCACCATCCTGCACACTACCCTGTTTAATGTTTGTTGTTATTATAAAAATGGTGATCCATGTTCTATACCTGCTTCGCCGACTACGGATACAGTCATTTATAAAGTGTATATCGAAGACAGAAAAGGAAACAAAAGTAATATCCTGCAACTTCAACCCATCATCATCAATTGTAAATAGATTAATATTGGCTCAGGATGGGTCGATTTTGGGTCGTCTGTTTTTATTAATATATTCCTACCGGTCGATTGACTGGATGATTAAGGATGACTATCAATATATGTGCATTATCCGCTTTTATTCTCTCAAAGTTGTTAAGGTTGAAAACGAATATTTTGAAGGAAATATCCCTTTATCCCAAAAAAATTCATTAGAATGAATTTTTTATCCTACGGATTGACGAAATATTTGATTC